>BBBL01000412.1 GCA_001311545.1 Thermus kawarayensis JCM 12314
ACCCCCGGCCTGGCGGTGGGCCACGGGGCGGCCTTCCTGGCGGACCCCGCCAGGGGAGAGGTGGTCCGGGTGGACCTGGAGGGCTTCCGGATTTCCCACCGTTTCCCCGTGGGGGGCAAGCCCAGGAGCATCGCCCTCTTCCAGGTGGTGGGGGTGGAGCACTAAGGCCCGGGGCGGCCCAAGGGCCGCCCTCCTTCTTGACCGAAAAATGAAAATGCGTTATCGTTTTTCTTACAAAGGAGGTGGAGCGTGCGCGTGGCCTACATCCTGAGCAGCCCGAGGGCGGCCAGCCACAAGCTGGGCCAGATGATCCTGCCCCAGCTGGAGGCGGGCACCCACGGGGTGGAGGTGGTGGGGATCTTCTTCTTCGACGACAACACCATGGTCCTGCAGAAGGGGAACCCCATAGGAGAGAGGCTCGCCAGGGTGGCCCGGGAGAAGGGAATCCTCCTCATGATGTGCGACCTCTGCGCCTGGAGAGGGGGCTGGCCGAGGGGGAACCCCGGTGGTGCACCCCGGAAGGGGAAGTCCGGACCACCCCCGGGGAGTGCCGCGTGGCGGCCCACGTGGTGGAGGGGGTGGAGGTGGGGTGCTTCCCCGACCTGTACCGGGCCCTGGCGGGCAGGGTGGACCAGGTGGTCACCCTCTAGGGGGTGAGGAGGATGGGCGCTCCCATTCCCGTAACCGTCCTCGTGGGCTTCCTGGGGGCGGGTAAGACCACCTTGATCAACCACCTCCTGCGCACCGGGCTGGAAGGGAAGCGGGTGGCGGTCCTGGTGAACGACCTGGCGGAGGTGAACGTGGACGCCCGCCTGGTGGTGCGCACGGCGGAGCGGGTGGTGGAGTTCTCCAACGGGTGCATCTGCTGCACCTCCGGGAAGACCTGCTCCAGGAGCTGGAGCGCCTCGCCCGGGAGGAGGCCCCCGACCACATCCTGGTGGAGTCCACGGGCATCGGGGAACCCCTGCCCATCGCCCAGACCTTCTACATGGGAACTCTCCCGGAAAAGGTGCGCCTGGACGCCATCGTCACCGTGGTGGACGCCAGCGCCTTCTTCCGCCAGTGGGAGGAGGTGGGGGTGGTGGAGGATGCCGAGGGCAACCCCGTGAGGAGCCTTAGCCCCCCTCCTCGCCGCCCAGGTGGAGTTCAGCAACATCCTCGTCCTCAACAAGACCGACCTGGTGGCGGAGGCGGAGGTGGACCGCCTCGAGGCCTTCCTCCGGGCCCTGAACCCCAAGGCCCGCGTCCTCCGGAGCGTGCGGGGGGAGGTGGACCCCGCCCTGCTCCTGGGGACGGGGCTTTACGACTACGAGACCGGGATGGAGCACCCCGACTGGGCCAAGGAGTGGGAGGCCCCCACCAAGGAAACGGAGGAGTACGGGTTCCAAAGCTTCGTCTACCGCAGGGAGAGGCCCTTCCGCTTCCAGGACTTCTGGGGGTTCCTCGAGTCCTGGCCCCCCTACGTCCTCCGGGCCAAGGGCTTCGTCCGCTTCGCCGACAGGCCCTCGGGCCTCCTCCTGGAGACCTCGGGCCTGGCCCACCCCGGCCCCATCCTCCAGGTCCTGGTCAACCAAAGTGCACATTAGTGCACTCCGGCCCTCCACCAGGAGGAGGACCTAGGCTTCCCTTCCACCCCTCCCACGATCCCCCGAAGAGGATGGGCTTGAGGGAGAGAGATCTCTCGGTACCTCTTGCCCGAGGAGGGGAAGGAAAGTGCCTGCCCTCAGGACCCTCCAGGGATTGGCGCCATAGAGGTTCCTTCCATGGGTTGACCCCTTCTGACTCCCTGGAGAA
>BBBL01000413.1 GCA_001311545.1 Thermus kawarayensis JCM 12314
GGTGCCCTTCGTGTCCGAGAGGGTCCTGGTGAGGCGGGTGTGGCAGGAGGCGGAGGAGCGCCACCGCACCTACGCCGAGGCCATGCGGCGGGTCCTGGCCAACCTGGAAAGCCCCTGATGCTGGCCCACTTCGCCCTGGAGGGGGTGAGGCCCGGGGGCGGGGAGTTCTTCTTCCACCTGTCCGGTTCCTACGCCGTGCCCCCCTCGGTCCTCCCCTTGGGGGCCCGTTACCTGGCCCTGGGGCACGTCCACCGCCAGCAGCAGGTCTCGGAGGCCCCCCTGGCCTGGTACGCGGGAAGCCTGGTGCAGCTGGACTTCGGGGAGGGGGAGGAGGGGGAAAGGGGGGCGCTTCTGGTGGAGCTCCCTCCCTCGGGGCCCCCCGGGTGCACCCCATCCGGGAGCGCTGGGGGAAGCCCCTTAGGACCTTCCGCCTGAAGAGGGAGGAGCTGGACGGGAGGTTTTCCGAGCTTGAGCGCTTCCCCGGTTACCTGCGCCTGGTGGTGGAGGGGAGGCTTTCCCCGGCGGAGAAGGAGCGGTTTTACCGGGACCTTCCCCACCTCCTGGCCTTGGAGGCCCTCTCGGAGCCGCAGGAAGGCCTGGGGGAGGTGGGACCTGAGCCCGGCCTGGTGGAGGCCTACGGCCGCTACCTGGAGGAGCGGAACCGCAAGGAAGAGGCCCTTCTCTCCCTTTTCGGGGAGGTGTTGCGCGAGGTGGAGCGTGAGGCCCTGGAAGTTGGAGCTTGAGGCTTCGGCTTACCGGGAGAGGCAGGAGGTGGACTTCTCCGAGGTAGAG
This sequence comes from Thermus kawarayensis JCM 12314, assembly GCA_001311545.1. Next base: position 793 of record BBBL01000413.1, read on the forward strand.
CTTTTCGCCATCACCGGCCCCACGGGGAGCGGGAAGAGCACCCTTTTGGACGCCATCGCCTTCGCCCTCTACGGCCGGGTTCCCCGGGTGGGGCGAAACGTCAGGGACCTCGTCCACCCCGCCAAGAGCGAGGCCCGGGTGCGCCTCACCTTTGCCGTGGGGGAGAGGCTGTACCGGGTGGAGAGGGTGCGGGGGAAGAGGAGCGAGGCCCGGCTCTTTGAGCTCGGGGCGGGGGAGAGGCTCGTTCCCCTGGAGACCCTGGAGAAGGTGAACGAGGCCTTGGAAGGGCTTTTGGGCCTTTCCTACGAGGCCTTCACCCGGGCCCTCCTCCTGCCCCAGGGGGAGTTTGACCGCTTCCTCAAGGGGGAGGCCAGGGAGAGGCGGCAGCTTCTTATGGACCTCTTTGAGCTTTCGCGCCTGGAGAGGGCCAGGGAGAAGGCCGCCCAGGAGCGGGAACGGCTCAAGGGGGAAAAGGACCGCCTGGAGGGGGAGCTTTCCTCCCTGGCCGGGGCCACGCAGGAGGCCCTGGAGGCCTTGGAAGCGGAGCTGGAGGCCCTGAGGCGGGAGAAAGCCCGCCTGGAGGGGGAAAGGAAGGAGGGGGAGAGGGCCCTTAAGGAGGCGGAGGGCCTTCTGGAGAAGATCCGGGAAAAGTCCCGGCTGGAGGCGCGAAGGGCCCGCCTCGAGGCCGAGTCCAAGGAGATAGAGGGGCTCCGCCACCGCCTGGCCCGGTCCGAGGAGGCGGCGCGGGCCCTGCCCCTTTGGGAGAGGTACCGGGGGTGGGAAGAGGCTTTGCGGAAGACCCAGGAGGAGTTGGCCCGGCTGGAGGGGGAACTCCGGGGCCTAGAGGCCCGGCTCCGGGACCTGGGCTTTGACCCCGAGGCCCTGAAGGAGGCCCGGGATAGGCTTCGTGAGGACCAGGAGCTCAAGGCCCTGGAGGCCCTCTGGAAGCGGGTGGCCCAGGCCTTCGTGGGCGCGCCCCAGCACCCCTCCCCCCGCCTGGACCCC
>BBBL01000414.1 GCA_001311545.1 Thermus kawarayensis JCM 12314
GGGGGCGCCTTCACCGTGGTGGGCGGGGGGGGACTCGGTGGCGGCGGTGAACCGCCTGGGCCTGAAGGACCGCTTCGGCCACGTTTCCACCGGGGGCGGGGCCAGCCTGGAGTTCTTGGAGAAGGGGACCCTGCCCGGCCTCGAGGTCCTCCAGTAGCCCCCGTTCCCTGGACACCCGCCTCCTTGGAGGCGGGGTTTTCGTTAAGATGGCCCCATGCGGCGCGTCTTGGTGGCGGGCAACTGGAAGATGCACAAGACCCCGTCGGAGGCCCGGGTGTGGTTCGCCGAGCTCAAGAGGCTCCTTCCCCCCTTGCAGTCGGAGGCCGCCGTTCTCCCCGCCTTCCCCATCCTCCCGTGGCCAAGGAGGTGCTGGCTGAAACCCAGGTGGGCTACGGGGCCCAGGACGTCTCCGCCCACAAGGAGGGGGCCTACACCGGGGAGGTCTCGGCGCGGATGCTCTCCGACCTGGGTTGCCGCTACGCCATCGTGGGCCACTCGGAAAGGCGGCGCTACCACGGGGAAACCGATGCCCTGGTGGCGGAGAAGGCGAAGAGGCTTCTGGAGGAGGGGATCACCCCCATTCTCTGCGTGGGGGAGCCCTTGGAGGTGCGGGAAAGGGGAGAGGCCCTGCCCTACACCCTGGACCAGCTCCTTGGGAGCCTCGAGGGGGTGGAGCCCGATGGCCCCGACCGCCTGGTGGTGGCCTACGAGCCCGTTTGGGCCATCGGCACGGGGAAGAACGCCACCCCCGAGGACGCCGAGGCCATGCACCGGGAGATCCGCAAGGCCCTTTCCCAGCGCTACGGGGAGGCCTTCGCCGGACGGGTCCGCATCCTCTACGGGGGGAGCGTGAACCCCAAGAACTTTCCCGACCTCCTCTCCATGCCCAACGTGGACGGGGGGCTGGTGGGCGGGGCGAGCCTCGAGCTTGAGAGCTTCCTCGCCCTTCTCCGGATGGCGGGCTAGGGAAGGACGCGGAGGGTACCCTCCTGGGCCACCACGTGAAAGTGGCGGTCCAGGCTGAGGACTAGGCCGCCGCTCCGCTCGGCCACGGCGATGACCGCAGCGTCGGCGAAGCCCAGGGGGAGGTCCTGGTACCAGGCCACCAGCTCCCTAACGCGCGGCAGGTCCTCTTCCCCGCACTCCAGGGAGAAGGCCCCGGCCTCGAGGTCTTGAAGGAAGGCCTCCAAGGCCCTGAGCCCCAGGCGCTTCTCCGCAAGGTAAGCGATCTCGGCCAGGATACCCATGGGCACCAGGTAGGGACCCGGGTCGGAAAGAAGGAGCGCCTTGACGCGGCCGTGGTCCGGGTCCTTCCGGTTCAGGAGGGCGAAGAGGGCAGAGGTGTCCAGGGTGATCATCGCTCAAGCCAAGCCCTTTCCAGCCAGGCCTCGGAGGTGCGCCCCGAAAGTTCCTCGTCCTCGCCCACGCCTAGGGAACGAAAGGTGGGCCTTTGGCCCTGGGCAAGGTAAGCGGCCAAGGCCTCCCGGATGAGCTCCGCCTGGCTTTTGCCCTCAGGGGGCCCCGCCGCGGCGAAAGCCGCGGTGGGGTACTTAAAATGGCCCCGTGGCCCTGGAGCTCCCGGGGAACCCCCTGACCCCCGCCCTCCGCCTCCTGGAGGAGGGCAGGGACCGGGAGGCCCTGGCCTTTCTCCTTCTTCCCCAGGAGGGCCCTTTGGAGGCGGAGCGCCTCGCCCTTCTCGGCTTTGTGGAGGCGAGGCGGGGGAACCTTCAGGCCTACCGCGCCCTGGCCCTGGAGGCCGCCCAGAGGGCAAAGACCCCCCTC
>BBBL01000415.1 GCA_001311545.1 Thermus kawarayensis JCM 12314
CTGCCTCCTGCACCAGGAGGGGGAGGAGAACCCCCGCCCCCACCCAGCCCCGCAGCTCGTAGGCCTGGAACGCCCCGGCCAGGCGGATCACCCGCTCGGGCACGCCTCATCCTTCACCAGGAGGTTGGAGCCGTTGCCCAGAACCCGGTAGGGGGCCTCCGTGGCCTTCCTGAGCTCCTCCCGGGTCTCCACGGTCCAAAGCTCCGCCGGACCCCCCACCCCCAGGGTGGTGAAGTCCTTGAGGAGGACCCGCTCAACCCTCATGGACCAGCCTCCAGGCCAGTTCCGTCACGTCCCCTGCCCCCAGGGTAAGCCAGAGATCCCCCGGGGCGGCCGTGGCCCGGGCGTAGGCCAGGGCCTCCTCCTTGTCCAGGAAACGGGCTTCCACCCCCTGGCGGCGAAGCCCCTCGGCGATCCTCGCGCTCAGCTCCCCGGGGGAGACCTCCCCCTTTTCCCCGGCGGTGTAGGTGGGCAGGACCACCACCTCCTGGGCCAGGGCCAGGGCCTCCACGAACTCTTGCCAGAGGGCCTGGGTGCGGAGGAGGCGGTGGGGCTGGAAGAGGACCGCAGGCGCCTCTGCAGGTGGCCCGCCGCCTCCAGGGTGGCCCGCACTTCCGTGGGGTGGTGGGCGTAGTCGTCCACCACCAAAGCCCCCCGCACCTCCCCCACCCTCTGGAAGCGCCGCCCCACTCCGGGGAAGCGGCCGAGCCCCTTTAGGATGGCCTCGGGGGCTACGCCCAGGGCCAGGGCAGCCAGGGCGGCGGCCAGGGCGTTTTGGATGTTGTGCCGGCCCGGCACCTGGAGTCTGGCCTCTCCCAAGGCCTTTCCCCGGTGGACCAGGAGGAAGCGACTTCCCGAGGGGCCAAGCTCCGCTTCCTCGGCGGAAAGCTCCCCGCCTTGGCCGAAGGTTCTCCGGGGAAGCCCTTGGGAAAGCTCCAGGAGAAGGGGATCGGAGGCGGGGACCACCACCACTTTCGCCCCTTCCAGAAAGCCCCGCAGGGCGGCCTTGAGCTCGCCGAAGCTTCCGTGGTAGTTGGGGGCTTCCGGCCAGGGGGGGCGATGTGGTCGGCCTCGAGGTTGGTGGCCACGGCGATGTCCACCCTCACCTCCCGGAAAAGGGGGTCGGACTCGTCCACCTCGGCCAGGCGGGGCCCTGCCCAAAGCGGGCGTTCCCGGGGAGGAGGTAAAGCTCCCCCCGAGGAGCACCCAGGTCCAGGCCCGCCTCCAGGAGGATGCTGGCCAGCATTCCCGTGGTGGTGGTCTTGCCGTGGGTCCCCGTGACCCCCAAAGAGGGGCTTGGGGCCAGGAGCTGGGCCAGGAGCTCCATGCGCCTTAGGACCCTAAGGCCCCGCTCCCTGGCGGCCACCACCTCGGGGTGGTCCAGGGGGACCGGGGTGGGGACCACCAAGGTGTCCTCCTCTTGCAGGTGGCCGGGGTCGTGGCCCGCGTAGACCGGCACCCCCAGGGCCTTGGCCCGCTTGCCGGGGGCGAGGTCGCACCCCGTCACCGCCACCCCCTCCGCCAGGAGAAGGCGGGCCAAGGCGCTCATCCCCACCCCTTCTATGCCCATGATGTGCACCCGTTTCATAAGAACTCCTCCAGCCAATCCGCCAGGCGGCCCGCCGCCCCCTCGGGGGAGAGGCGGCCCATGGCCTCGCGGTAAGGTTCGGGGTTCAGGAGCATCTCCTCCACCTGCTGGGCCAGCCGGGAGTAGTCCCCAAGCCGGGCGGCCCCGGCCCTCTGGTAGGCCA
>BBBL01000416.1 GCA_001311545.1 Thermus kawarayensis JCM 12314
CCATCCCCTACACCGCCGCCCTGGAGCTCAAGAAGGTGAGGGACGAGGACAAGAGGCGGGCCCTCCTGGAGGAGGCGAGGGCGGGGCTTTCCCTCAGGGACCTCAAGGCCAGGGTGCGGGAGGCCCTCAGGAAGGAGAAGGCCCCCAAGCCCTGGCACCGGGAGGTGGGGGAGAGGCTTGCCCGCCTGGACCTCGAGGCCCTCCCCCCCGGGAAGCGGGAGGAGGTGGAGGGGCTTCTCGCCAGGTTGCGGAGAGTCCTCGAGGAGGTGCTATGAAGCGGCTCTTCTGGGTGGCCTTGGCTGGTCTGTTTGGCGGATGCGGCTTCGAGGAGGTCGTGAACCCGGTTTCTCCCCTGGAGGTGAAGCTCCACTTCTATGACCCCGAGAACGCCTTGAGGGGGGTCTACTACCGCTTCCCAGGGGGAGCCTGGCGGCTTGCGCCCCTGGAAGGCAAGACGCTCCGACTCCTCCTGCCCTCCTCCACCGCCGCCTTTGAAGTGGTCGCCGAGTGCGCCCCCTCGTACCACTACGAGCGGGGCTGATCCTCTTCGTCCGGGCGGAGGGCGACCGCCTTGGGGAAGATCCCCACTTTCCCTGTTCCCTTCCCCACCCCTACGGGAGCAACGAGGTCTCCGTTCCCGTGGCGGTGAGCTTCCCGAGGACCCTGGGAGAAACCCCCTTGCTTTCCACCGACCTCTTCACCTTCGACGGCTCTGGGGTTGGGACAGTCGTCCCCGAGGGCACGGCCACCCTTCGCATCGGTCTCCCCCCTGGCCCTCAGAAGGCCTCCGTCCTGGTGTACCGCTCGGAAGGAAGGGATACGAGGTTCCTCGGGGGTAAGGTCTTCGACCTGGTGGCCCAGGAAGGCAGGGCCGTCCTCGTTCTCCTCTCGGAGGGGGACGCCGTGGGCTCCAGGCTGTGGGCTGTTTCCGCTCCCTTCGGGGGTTCGGCGAACGCTTGGGTTTACCACTTCCGGGACGGGATGCGCCGCCTCTTCGCCGCTTCCCCCTCCACTTCCCTCGGCCCGGGAGAAACGAAAGCGGGGAGATACGCCCTCTTCCTGGAGGCGGGGTGTACCTGGGCGCGATGAGCGTTTCCTACGGAAACGCCCGGGGAGAGGTCTGTGGGAACTCGGGGTGCCATCTTCAGGCCTTTCTCCTGGAGGACACCCGGGGGGAGAACTGGACCCCCACCCTCCCCGCTCCCTGGCCCAGGGGAAGCCTCTCGGTTTCCCCTGACGGGCGCACCTGGAGCCTGGGTTTCCCGGGTGCCTGGGCTATTGGCTTACCCTCTTCCCGCCAGATGCGAAGACCGTGGGAGCCTGGACCACCTCGTCCACCCTGGTCCTACCCGACCTCGAGCCGCTCTTCGGGTTCCGCTACCCCACACAGGGCGAGGTGAATTTCGGCGTCTCTGCAATGGCCTGGGGGAAGCTAGGCGACCTTCACGCCCCGGCGCTCCTGTTGGAAACGAGGCTCAGGGGCCTGGCCTACGGCGCATCGTCCCTCACGGGCTCCTTCGTCTTGGGGAGTGGAGGGTCTTTCTGACCGCTTCGCGCAGAGAGGGGAAGGTATGGACTACCGCCTCGGTTCTCTGGTCACCTACCGCCACCGCACCTGGGTCCTGGCGGACAAGGAAGGGAACCTCCTCTCCCTCCGTCCCCTGGGCGGCACGACGAGGACCTCCTCCCCGTGCGCCTGGACCTCCTCACGGCCTTGAGGGAGGTTCTTCCCCACGAGGACCTCG
>BBBL01000417.1 GCA_001311545.1 Thermus kawarayensis JCM 12314
CACCGCCGCAAGCCGCCTCGCCGTGGCCGCGGTCCACCTGGCGGGCCTGAGGAAGGCCCCCTTGGAAGGGGAGCTATCGGGTGGAGCGGCTTTTCTTCTACCCCGGCAACCACCCCTTCACCCCGAGCTTTTTGGTGAAGGTCTCGGCCTTCATAGACCGGTGGGAGGCCGCGGTGTTGGCCTATCGGAGCCAGTTTTCGGGGGAGGCGGCAAGCGAAACGGTGGGGCCAAGGGGGTGGAGGCCCGCAAGGCCATGCGCCGCTACTGGGGGAACTACCTCGGGGTGGACTACGCCGAGCCCTTCGTGAGCCCCCTTCCCCTGCTCGCCACCCCCTGGGGGCGGGTTTAGAAAAGGGGCTCCTGGCTCACCGCTTTCACCGGGCGGCCTCCCTTGGGCGGGAGGCTTTCCAGGACCGCTTCACCTCCTGGATGTCCAGCCAGGTGAGGTGCTTGGGGCTTCCCGGGGCGCGGCTTGGGTTCCTGAGGAGGTAGGCGGGGTGGAACATGGGGAAGATCCGGATGCCGTGCACTGGTGCCACGTCCCCCGGACCTTGGTGATGGGGACCTTCTCCCCCAGGAAGAACTCGGCGGCCACCGCCCCCAGGGGGACGATGATCTGGGGGGCGATGAGCTCAATCTGCTTCACCAGCCACTTGTCCGTGCAGATCTTGGCCTCGTCGGGAAGGGGGGCGCGGTTCTGTGGGGGGCGGCACTTGACGACGTTGGTGATGTAGACCTCCTCCCGGGGGATGCCGGCGGCCTCGAGGATGCGGTTCAAAAGCTGCCCCGCCTTGCCCACGAAGGGGCGTCCCGTCTTGTCCTCCTCCTCCCCCGGGCCTTCCCCCACGAACATGAGCCGGGCGTCGGGGTTTCCCTCCCCGAAGACCACCCGGGTGCGCCCTTCCGCAAGCCGGCAGGCGGTGCAGGCCTTGGCCTGGGCCTCCAAGAGCTCTAGGGTCATTGCAGGGGCTTCCGGGCCTTGCGGGCTTCCCGCCTCGTCTTGGGGTCCAGGCCGATCATGAGGAAGAAGTTCTCCAGGGCGTTCTCCTGGCCCTTGATCTCGGGGTACTGGTCCTCCGGGGTGCCGGTGACGAAGGGCAGGGATTTGTAGAGTTCCAGGGCGTACTGCACCACGGCCTCCGGGCCCTCGGCCTCGGCCACCTCCGCCAGCTTGGCGTAGACCTCCCGCCTAGCCTCGGCGTGGCGGCGGAAGGCCTCGGGGTTAGGCGTCTCCGGCGCCCGGAGGACGTCCTGCTTGGCGATGCGGCGGTAGTGCTTCAAGCCCCGAACGATCTCCTCCGTGGTCAAGGTGATTTTGAACTCCATCCCCGCTCCTTTCCGGCCTTAGGGCCTACCCTTGGCAGATTATAAGCTCCTCACGGGGGCGTGAATATACTTGGGGAGATGGAGGTTTTGGGCCACTATTGGTTGCGGCGCATTCTCGCCCGTATTGGAACCCTTACCGCTTATGAGGGGCAGGACACCCGCACGGGCATGCCCGTGCTGATCCTGAAGGGGGCCGAGGGCAGGCCCCTGGAAGGGGAGGGGCTTCTGGCCCTCCTGGAAACCCTCCCCCAGGAGAGGGCCTGGGTCCTGGAGTGGCCCTTGGGGGCGGTGCCCATGGTCCAGTACCTGGGGGTGGCGGACCCGGAGCGCCTGGCCCACTGGTGGAGGCCCTGGCCCGGGTCCTTCGGCACCTGAGGCGGGAGGGGGTGGAGGTGGCCCCGTGCCGAGCTTTGCC
>BBBL01000418.1 GCA_001311545.1 Thermus kawarayensis JCM 12314
CGTGTGCCCACGGGGCTCCACGCCGTGGAGTGGGCGGTGAGGGGGTGGAGCTGGGCGCCGGGAGATCCTCCTCACCAGCATGGACCGGGACGGGACCAAGGAGGGGTACGACCTAGAGCTCACCCGGATGGTGGCCGAGGCCGTGGGGGTGCCGGTGATCGCCAGCGGCGGGGCCGGGCGGATGGAGCACTTTCTGGAAGCTTTTCAGACAGGGGCCGAGGCGGCTTGGCGGCCAGCGTCTTCCACTTCGGGGAGATCTCCATCCCCGCCCTCAAAGAGTTCCTTGCGGAAAGGGGCCTCCCCGTGCGGCTAGACTAGGGGCATGGACCTTTCGGCGGTTCGCTTTGACGAGAGGGGCCTCGTCCCCGTGGTGGTGCAGGACGCCCGCACCGGGGAGGTCCTCACCCTGGCCTACGCCAACCGGGAGGCCCTGGAGGAAACCCTAAGGACCAGGAGAAGCACCTTTTACAGCCGTAGCCGCCAGAGCCTCTGCGCAAGGGGGAGACCTCGGGGCACGCCCAGGAGGTGGTGGAGGTCCTCCTGGACTGCGACGGGGACGCCGTGGTCTACCGGGTCCTCCCCCACGGCCCCGCCTGCCACACCGGGGAGAGGACCTGCTTCCACCGGGCCCTCCTTGAAGGGGAAAAGGACCTGGGCTTCGTGGTGGGCCAGGTCTACGCCACCCTGGAGGAGCGCCTAAGGACCCTCCCCGAGGGAAGCTACGTGGCCAAGCTCCACCGGGCGGGCCTGGACCGGGTCCTGAAGAAGGTCGGGGAGGAGGCGGGAGAGGTCATCATCGCGGCCAAAAACAGAAACCCCGAGGAGCTCCGCCACGAGGCCGCCGACCTCCTCTTCCACCTGCTCCTCACCCTGGCGGAGCTCGGCCTCACCCCGGAGGACCTGGCGAAGACCCTCTGGGAAAGGCACAAGCCCAAGGGAAGCCTAGCCCCGGCGGACGAGCCAGAGCCTCCCGCCTAGCCGCACCTCTTCCAAGAAGCGGTGGAACAACCCCAGGAGCCAGGAGAGAAGGCCCCTTCCCCTGGGAGCCTCGAGGTTCGCCGCCTCTCGGTAGCGCCTGGGCCCGTCCTCCACGAAGCCGCCCATGGCCTCATGATAGCGCCCCCGCCCCTTATGATGGAAGCCATGGAAATGGAGCGCCAGCTGGTCCTCGAGGTGGTGCGGGTCACGGAGCAGGCCGCCCTGGCGGCAAGCCGCCTGGCGGGCAAGGGGGACAAGGAGGCCGTGGACGAGGCGGGCACCCAGGCCATGCGCCGGGTCCTCAACGAGCTTCCCATCCGGGGCACGGTGGTCATCGGCGAGGGGGAGATGGACGAGGCCCCCATGCTCTACATCGGGGAGGTCCTGGGCCGGGGAGGCCTGGAGGTGGACATCGCCGTGGACCCGGTGGAGGGCACCACCACCGCCGCCAAGGGCCTGCCCAACGCCGTGACCGTCATCGCCTTGAGCGAGAGGGGCGGCCTCTTCCACGCCCCCGACATGTACATGGAAAAGCTCATCGTCCCCCCGCCCGCCGCGGGCCTCGTGGACCTCACCTGGCCGGTATCCGCCAACCTCAAGGCCCTGGCCCTCGCCCTCCAGCGCTCGGTGGAGGACCTGGTGGTGGTGGTCCTGGACCGCCCCCGGCACGAGAGGCTCATCCGGGAGATCCGGGAAGCGGGGGCCAGGGTCAAGCTCATCTCCGACGGGGACGTGATCGCCGCCCTGGCCGCGGCCATCC
>BBBL01000419.1 GCA_001311545.1 Thermus kawarayensis JCM 12314
CGGGCGGTGCGCCTGGAGGCGGGGGAGGGCGAGGTGCGGGTGCGGGCCTGGAGGGGTTCACCCCCGTCTCCGAGGAGGTCCTGCCCGGGGAGGGGGAGGGGAGCGTGGTGGTCAACGGGCGCTTCCTGAAGGAGGCCCTGGAGGAGGTAGAGGAGGAGGACGTGGACCTCGCCCTCTACTCCGGGAACAAGGCCCCCCTGGTGGAGGTGAAAGATGGGCGCTTTTACGCCTCATCGCCGGACTCCTGCCTCCCCAAGACGCCGGAGGCCAGGGCTAACCGGGTGGTGCGGGGGCTCCTGGAGGAGGCCGTCTTCGGGCTTCCCTTCCTGGAAAGCCGCCTTCTCCAGGAGCTCCTGTCGGGGAGGGAGGGGAGGAGGGCGGAAGGCTTGGTCCTCGCCCGGCTCCGGGAAGACCCCTACCTCGCCAGGGCCGTCCTCTCCCTTCCCCTTCCTCCCGGGTGGCGGGAGGCGGCGGAGGAGGGGGCGAGGGGAGACCCCAGGGTGCCCCTTTTCCCGGAGCTTCTAGCGGCGTGAGGGCATGGGGGGCTAAAGCCCCCCCGGGCAGAGGCGGGAGGTGAAGATGCGGGTGCTGATCTACTACAAGGGCGAGAGGCGGTTCAAGGTCCTGGAGGCCCACGGGCTGGAGTGCGCTCCCTACCCCGAGGAGGGCCGGGTGGTGGTGGAGCTCCATACGCCCATCGGGAGCGCGGTCCTGGAGGCGGAGGGGGACGCGGAGAGGATCAGCGAGAAGATCCTGGACGACCTCCTCTCCGAGGACAGGTACGTGGTCCAGGTGGTGGTGAGGGACGTGGTGCGCGAGCGGTGGTGGTGAGCATGCTTGGGCTTGAGAACGAGGTGAAGCGAGCGTTTGAGCGGTACCGGAAGGCCCTGGAGGAGGCCCTGGAGGCCACCCTGGAGCGGGCCCGGGCGAAGGAGGAGCTGGAGGCCCGCGTGGCCCAGGGCCTCCTCTCCGGGGAGGTGCAGGGCAAAAACGCCGAGGAGCGGGAGGCCAGGGCCCGCGCCCTCTACGCCGAGCTCTACCGGGCCCTGGCCGAGGCGGAGGAGCGCTACCAGAGGGCCAAGGCGGAGTTGGAGATCGCCCGGGCCTACACGGAGGAGGTGGGCCTCCTCGTGCGCCTGGCCTCGGAGGGGGTGAGGCCGTGAGCCGGGCCCTGACCCTCGCCTTGGCCCAGCTGGAGGTGGAGCTCCTGGCCGCCTCCGGGCCCTGGAGGAGGGGGACGAAAAGGCGGCGGAGGCCTTCCTGGTGGCCGCCCGCATCTCCCTCCTGGAGCTCAAAGACACCCTGGTCCTCAAGGGGCTGGTGGAGGAAGAGGATGGCCCCGAGGGAGCTCTTCCCGTGGATGGGGCTTAGGGAGCAGGTCCTCCTCGTCCTCTACTACGAGGGGCCCAAAGAGGTGAAGGCCCTCGCCCTGGAGCTCGCCGGGCGGCCCCGGACCCTCCGCTACCTCTTGGAGCGGGTCATCCCCGCCCTGGAGAGGGAAGGAGCCCTGGTGGTGGAGGACGGGGTGGCCCGGCTCAGCCTGGAGAAGGCCCCGCCCGCCGGGCGCCAGGCCCCCGCCGGGGCTTCCGTCCTCGAGGCTCCCAAAGCCAAGAGGAGCAAAAAGAGGGAGCCGAGCCCCGTCCAGGCCCTGGCGGAGGCCAACCCCCACGTGCGAGGGCTCCTCCTCCAGGTGGGGAAGCGCCTTCCCAGGGAGGCCCAGCCCCTGG
>BBBL01000420.1 GCA_001311545.1 Thermus kawarayensis JCM 12314
GGGTTTGAAACACGATGTCCTCCGCGCCTACCCCTAGCGTCGCTTCCTGTTTTGACCGTACCTATGAGGGTTTGAAACCTCTAGGTAGACCCTATGCATCTACTCCCTCCTGTAGCGTTTTGACCGTACCTATGAGGGTTTGAAACCCGAACGGCTGACCTCGGAGGTCAAGGCGATGGTGCGGTGTTTTGACCGTACCTATGAGGGTTTGAAACGTGGCAGGCATGGCGAACACCTCGGCCTGGACGTAGTTTTGACCGTACCTATGAGGGTTTGAAACATGGCGAGGTCACCTTTCCAGTAGATGGGGAGCTCCATGTTTTGACCGTACCTATGAGGGTTTGAAACGAGGGGTTTAGCCGGGCTCTGGCCGCCCTGGCAGGTTTTGACCGTACCTATGAGGGTTTGAAACTCGTTCACCTCCAGGTCCATGGCCGCGTTGGCCAGGAGTTTTGACCGTACCTATGAGGGTTTGAAACATGGCTCGCTACGGCCTCCAAGCGGATGTGGAGGAAGTTTTGACCGTACCTATGAGGGTTTGAAACCCACCCGGCTCACTTCGGGAAGCCACCCCTCGGCAAGTTTTGACCGTACCTATGAGGGTTTGAAACTTCTTCTGGCGGCGGTGCTGGTGGAGCCCTTCGCCCAGTTTTGACCGTACCTATGAGGGTTTGAAACAATCAGGAACGCGTCCGGCTCAAGGACGCCATCATCAGTTTTGACCGTACCTATGAGGGTTTGAAACAGCCACACAGAGGGGGGCAGGGTGTAGTCTGGAACGGGTTTTGACCGTACCTATGAGGGTTTGAAACTTCTACCTTTGGTGCCATAGCTCTCCGTCGAAGTAGAGTTTTGACCGTACCTATGAGGGTTTGAAACGCCCGCTGAGCCTAGGGCCGGAAGTCGGGGTGGGCGTTTTGACCGTACCTATGAGGGTTTGAAACCCGCGTCCCGGCCCAGGTGCAAAAGGTGGCCGAGCGGTTTTGACCGTACCTATGAGGGTTTGAAACAGTGCGGTGATGTAGGCGGTGAAGTCCGCATGGTATTGTTTTGACCGTACCTATGAGGGTTTGAAACGCCTTAGCCTCGGCCTCGGGGACCGCCCTAAGGGCCGTTTTGACCGTACCTATGAGGGTTTGAAACGCCTCCTCGAACTTCCAGAGGCCCGGGGACTCCCGGTCGGGTTTTGACCGTACCTATGAGGGTTTGAAACCTACCAGGGACGGGTCCAGAAGCTATGGAGGGCCTCGGTTTTGACCGTACCTATGAGGGTTTGAAACCCAACTCGTTTGCCATCGCACACCTCCTCAAAACGGGTTTTGACCGTACCTATGAGGGTTTGAAACGACGTCCGCTCCAGGCTCTCTGCGAAGCGTACTCCCTCGTTTTGACCGTACCTATGAGGGTTTGAAACTTCCACTCCATGCTAAACAAACAAGGACCAAACCCGGGTTTTGACCGTACCTATGAGGGTTTGAAACTTTTAGTCCCACAGATTGTAGTTTAGGAACATAGTCACCATCACCAGTTTTGACCGTACCTATGAGGGTTTGAAACTATCCCCCACCGCCGCTATCAGATTGGTTGTCAGCGTTTTGACCGTACCTATGAGGGTTTGAAACAGGGCTTCGGCTGGTAGCGGTAGGTGGGAGCCCGTGCGTTTTGACCGTACCTATGAGGGTTTGAAACCCAATGAGATACACCGTTCCGTTCAAGACTACCTCCCG
>BBBL01000421.1 GCA_001311545.1 Thermus kawarayensis JCM 12314
CGGAAGAGCACCCCCTCCCCCGGGGTGGCCCTCCTCCGGGCAGGGCCAGCGCACCCCCTCTTCCTCCAGCCTGGCGTAGGAGATGCCCCCCATCATCTCCGGCACCGCCTGGCGGATCTCCTCCCAGACGCTCTCGGGGCCGGGATGCTCCCGCCAGGGGCGGCCCAGGCCCGGGCGAGGCGTTTCCCCAGCTCTTGGGTGATCCACCAGTCGGGCCGGGCCTCCCCCGGGGGATCCAGAAGCTTCCGCACCCGTTGGACCCGGCGGTCGGTGTTGGTGAAGGTGCCGTCCTTTTCCAAAAAGCTCGCCGCCGGCAGGATGACGTCGGCGAAGGGGGTGGTCTCGTTCTCCAGGATGTCCTGCACCACCAGGAAGGGAAGGGCCTGGAGCTTCGCCTTCACGTGGTCCTGGTAGGGCTCGCTGGTCACGGGGTCCTCGCCCACGAGGTAGATGGCCCGGACCTCGGGGATGGAGCAAAGACCTCGGTCATGCGGAGGCCAGGCTTCTCGGGCAGGGGCACGCCCCAGAAGGCTTCAAACCTCCTCCTTACGGCCTCCTCGGCCACCTTCAGGTAGCCCGGGTAGACGTCGGGCAACCCCCCCATGTCCCCCGCCCCCTGCACGTTGTTCTGGCCCCGCAAGGGTTGAGCCCCGCCCCTTCCTTGCCCACCTTCCCCGTGAGGAGGGCCAGGTTGACCAGGGCCTGGGCGGTGGCCGTGCCTTGGTGTGCTGGGTTACCCCCATGGCCCAGTAGGCCCCGGCCCTCTCCGTGGTGGCGTAGAGGCGGGCGGCCTCGGCGATCTTTTCCTTGGGGACGCCCGTCACCTCCTGGGCGGCCTCGAGGGTGTACCCCTCCAGGGAGGCCCGCCACTCCGCGAACCCCTCGGTCCTGGCCTCCACGTAAGGGCGGTCCCATAGGCCCTCCTCCAGGATGTGGCGGGCCATGGCGTTCAAGAGGAAGACGTCGGTCCCCGGGCGCACCCTTAGCCAGAGGGTGGCGGCCTCGGCCATGCCCGTGTACCGCGGGTCCACCACGATCATCCTGGCCCCTTGCCGCACCCGCTTCTTGATCATGGCGGCGATGACCGGGTGGGTCTCGGTGGTGTTGGAGCCCACCACCAGGAAGAGGTCCGTCTTCGGGATGTCCTCCAGGGGGTTGGTCATGCTGGCCCCGCCCAAGGAGCGGCTTAGGGCGGCGGTGGAGGAGGAGTGGCAAAGCCGGGAGCAGTGGTCCACGTTGTGGGTGGAAAGGAGCACCCGGGCCAGCTTCTGGGCCAGGTAGACCTCCTCGTTGGTGGTCTTGGCCGAGGGGAAGACGGCGATGGCCTCCGGCCCCGCCTTCTCCAAAACCTCTAGAAGCCTCCCCGCCACCAGGTCCAGGGCCTCCTCCAGGTGGCCCGGCGCAAAGGGGCCCCTTTCCTTTCCCGTACCATGGGGTAGAGGAGGCGCTTACCCGAGAAGGGGAAGTCCAGGCCGAAGCGGCCCTTGACACAGAGGGCCCCGTGGTTGGGGGGAATCTCCGGGGCCAGGACCCGGACCACCCGGCCCTCCCGGATCTCGGGCTCCACCTGGCAGCCCACACCGCAATAGGGGCACGTGGTGCGCATCATCCACCTCCAGGGAAAGGGGCCTCAAGGCCCCCGTGGGGCAGACCTGGACGCAGTTGCCGCAGAAAACACAAGGGGTCTCGGGAAGGG
>BBBL01000422.1 GCA_001311545.1 Thermus kawarayensis JCM 12314
CCGCCTCTACCCCCTGCGCTTCGCCGACGCCGAGAAGGTGGCCCCCTTCCTCGCCCGGGAGGTGCCGGGGATCGTGGTGCAGACCGTCCCGGGCCAGCCCGTCCTCTCCGTGAGGGGCACGGAAAGGCAGCTCGCCGAGGTGGAAAACCTCCTGGCCCAGATTGACCGGGCCCCGGAGCAAGGGCCCCCCGTCTTCCAGCGGGCCTACCAGCTCTCCAACGCCAAGGCCAGCGACCTCGCCAAGGTCTTGCAAGAGGCCCTGCAGGCGCAAAAACCCCAGGCTCAGGGCCAGGCCCAAGCCCCAACCCGGCAGGCCACGGTGGTGGCCGACGAGCGCACCAACACCCTCATCGTCACCGGCACCCAGGAGGAACTGGCCCTGGTGGAAGGCCTTATCCCCAAGCTGGACCAGGCCGTGCCCCAGGTGAACCTAAGGGTGCGCATCCAGGAGGTGCAGTCCAACCTCACCCGGAACCTGGGCCTCAAGTGGAACACCGTGGCCGGGGGGAACGTGGTGGCCAGCGTCCTGGACTCGGGGCTTTCCCTCATCTTTGACTCCACCCGTAGCCTCGCCGCCCTCAACATCCTGGCTACCCTCGAGGCCCTCCAGCGCCAGGGCCTCTCCCGGGCCCTTAGGGACGTGAACCAGACCGTGCTCAACAACCAGACCGCCCGCCTGCAGTCCGGGGAGACCTTCCTCATCCGGAGGGTGGTGGGGGACCGGGTGGAACGGGTGCCCTTTGACATCGGCATCATCGTGGAGGTCACCCCCCAGATCACCGCCGACGGCCAGATCCTCCTCAACATCAAGGCCGAGGTCTCGGGGAACGTCCAACGCAACCCCGTAGACGGGGACGTGGACCGCTTCACCAAGCAGGTGGTGACCACCACCCTGAGGGTGCGGGACGGGGAGACCGTGGTCCTGGGGGGCCTCACCTCCCAGGAGAACAACCAGACCCAGCAGGGCGTGCCCCTCCTCATGGACATCCCTCTGATCGGGGAACTCTTCAAGCAAAGGACCAACGAGACCACCGACCGGGAGCTTCTGGTGGTCATCACCGCCGACATCCTCAAGGAACGGGCGCAAAGGCCCTAATACCCTTTCTCCCTGTTTCCTTCGCTCTACGGGCTCCAGGAAGCCTGCCTAGGAACCTTTTGCCGGGGCCCCCATGCTGGCGCAAGCCGGCATGGGGTGGTATAACACCGCTTGGGCCAGCGGGGGGCCGGGGGCGCTGGACCCCGGCCCCTTCCCTCCCTACAATGGGCCCATGAGGTTTCTCACGGCAGGCGAGTCCCACGGCCCCGAGCTTCTCGCCATCATTGAAGGGCTTCCCGCCGGGCTTCCCCTCTCGGAGGAGGACATCAACCCCTGGCTGGAAAAGCGGCAGAAAGGCTACGGCCGGGGCCGGCGCATGGTCATAGAGACCGACCGGGTGGAGTTCCGGGCCGGCATAAGGGCGGGGCGCACCACGGGAGGCCCCGTGGCCCTGGCCATCAAGAACGCCGACTTCAAGAACTGGGTGGAAATCATGGACCGGCCCCCGGGAACGAGCCCCGCAAAAGGGCCCTCACCGCTCCCCGCCCCGGCCACGCCGACCTGGCGGGGGGCATCAAGTACGGGCACAAGGACCTTCGGGACGTCCTGGAAAGGGCCAGCGCCCGGGAGACGGCCATGCGGGTGGCGGTGGGGGCGGTGG
>BBBL01000423.1 GCA_001311545.1 Thermus kawarayensis JCM 12314
GGGCCTACGCCCGCTGGACGGATCGCCGCCCCAAGGCGGCCTGCATCGGCCCGAGCACCGGGCAGGAGGCCAGGCGGCTTGGCTTTCCCATGGTGGAGGCGGAAAGGCCGGGACTGGAGGGCCTCTTCCGGGCCATCCTCCGGGCCTCGAGGGGTAGGGGCTTCCCTCCCCACCCCCTTGGCGTATACTCTCGGGAGAATATGGCCCTGCCCCTTTACCTGGTGGGCCTTTCCCACAAGACCGCCCCCCTGGAGGTGCGGGAGCGGGCCGCCTTGGACCCGGTGGTGGCCCTCCCCGCCGTTCTTCGCCGCCTGGGCAAGGGGGTGGTCCTTTCCACCTGCAACCGCACGGAGCTCTACGGGGTGGGAAGCCCGGAGAAGGCCCGGGCCCTCCTCCTGGAGCGGGGGGTGGCTCCCCGCCACCTCTACGTGAAGGAGGGCCAGGAGGCCTTGCGCCACCTCTATCGGGTGGCGGCGGGCCTGGACTCCCTGGTGGTGGGGGAGGCCCAGATCCTGGGCCAGGTGCGGGAGGCGCTTTTCCTGGCCAGGAGGCATGAAGCCACGGAGAGCCTTCTGGAGAAGGCCTTCCAGTCGGCCATCGCCCTGGGCAAGAGGGCCCGGAGCGAGACCGGGATCGGGGCGGGGGCGGTGAGCGTGGCCTACGCCGCCTTGGACCTGGTCCTGGCGGTCTACGGGGACCTTTACGGGCTTTCCGTGGCCGTTTTGGGGGCGGGGGAGATGGCGGAGCTCTTCCTCACCCACCTCAAGGCCCACGGGGTGGGTCGGGTCCTGGTGGTGAACCGGACCGAGGAAAGGGCCAAGGTCCTGGCGGAGCGCTTTGGGGGGGAGGCCCACCCCCTTTCCGCCCTGCCCCAGGTGCTGAGGCGGGCGGACGTGGTGGTGGCCTCGGCGGCGGCTCCCCACTACCTGGTGGGCCCCGAGGACCTGCCCAAAAGGCCCAAGCCCATCTTCCTGGTGGACATCGCCCTTCCCCGGAACATTGACCCCCGGGTGGCCCTCCTGCCCCACGCCTACCTTTACAACCTGGACGACCTGGAGCGGGTGGTGGAGAAGAACCGCAAGGCCCGGGAGGGGGAGGTTCCCAAGGTGGAGGCCCTCGTGGAGAAAGCCCTGGCCGACTACCTGGAGTGGTACGCCGGCCACCGGGTGCGGGAGGCCATCCAGGCCTGCGGGAGAGGCTTTTCCACGAGGTGGCCCGGGAGCTGCCCGAGGCCGACCCCCTCACCTGGCACAAGGAGGCGGGCCGCCGGGCCCACCCCCTGATCCTGGCCCTCAAGGCCGGGCCCGGCCATGACCCCGGCGAGCCCCCTGGCCCTTCTGGGGGTGGTCCTCCTGGCCTGGGGCTTTTTTTGGCCTCGAGGGGTGGGGTGGGGAGCCCTTTTTTACCTGGGGGCGGCCCTGGCCGATGCCCTCTTCAAGGGGCCCTTTTCCGGGCCCGCCCAGCCTGCCCTCCTCCTTGGGGGCTTCTCGCCCTGCGGGGGGGGACCCTTCTGGAGAGGCCCTGGCTTGCCCCCCTGAGGCGCTACCTGGTCCTCCTCTCCCTCCTCTTGGGGCTTTTCGCCTCAAGGCCCTGCCCCACCCCGGGGAGGGCCTCTCTCCCTTCCTCAGCCTCCTGCACGGGGGGGCGTTTCTGGTGGCCTACCTGGCCTTGAGCGTGG
>BBBL01000424.1 GCA_001311545.1 Thermus kawarayensis JCM 12314
CCCCGGGGAACGATCCCCATCCGCCCCGCCTGGGCCATGAGCTCCAGGCCCGCCCGTCCCCTGCCCGGCCACCACCAGGGGGTCGTCAAAGGGGTGGATCAGGGCGTCACCCCGTCTCCTCCCGTAGCCCGGGCCACCTCCTCCCGGTTCTTTGCCGTCACCCCTTGGTCCACCACCTCCGCCCCGTAGGCCCTGGCGCAGGCCTTCTTGTAGGGGCTCGCCTCCTCGGGCATGACCACTAGGGCCTTCACCCCGAGGATCCTGGCGGCGTAGGCCACCCCCTGGGCGTGGTTCCCGCTGGAGACGGCGAGGAGTCCCTTGGGGCCTTCCAGGGTGAGGGCCTTGGAAAGCGCCCCCCGGGCCTTGAAGCTCCCGGTCTTCTGCAGGTGTTCGGCCTTGAGGAGGAGGCGCTTGCCCAAAAGCTCGTCCAGGAGGCGCGAGGTGAGGAGGGGGGTGCGGTGGGTGTAGGGGGCGATGCGGTGGAAGGCGGCGTGGATCTCGGCCAGTTCCATGCCTCCATCTTCCAGGTGGACACCCTGGCCTTTTCGCGCTAGAGTGGGAAGGGTATGGACTTCCTCTACACCCTGGTCATCCTCCTTTACCTCGGCGTGGCGGGGCTTTTGGTCTACCTGGTCCTGGCGCAGGAGCCCAAGCAGGGGGCGGGGGACCTCATGGGGGGGTCAGCCGACCTCTTCTCCGCCCGGGGGGTCACGGGGGGGCTTTACCGCCTCACCGTCATCCTGGGGGCGGTCTTCGCCCTCTTGGCCCTCCTCATCGGCCTCTGGCCCCGTTGACAAGAAGTCCTCCCCCCGGTACCATAGGCGTTGCCTGGGGCCGTGGCGCAGTTGGGAGCGCGCCTCAATGGCATTGAGGAGGTCAGGGGTTCGAATCCCCTCGGCTCCACCAGGAAAGCCCCCCGCAAGGGGGGCTTCGGCTTGCAGGAGGCCCAAGGGTTGGGTATAGTGAAAGACCGGTAGGGCCCGAGGGCCCCAAAGGGGAGGCCATGTTCGCGATTGTCAAGACGGGTGGGAAACAATACCGGGTGGAGCCTGGCTTGAGGCTGAGGGTGGAGAAGCTGGCGGCCGAGCCCGGGAGCCAGGTGGAGCTTCCCGTCCTTCTCCTGGGGGGCGAGAAGACGGCGGTGGGAACGCCTTACGTGGAGGGGGCCAAGGTGGTGGCCGAGGTCCTGGTACACGGCAAGGGCAAAAAGGTCACCATCGCCAAGTTCAAGGCTAAGGTGCAGTACCGCCGCAAGAAGGGGCACCGCCAGCCCTACACCGAGATCCTCATCAAGGAGATCCAGGGGTGAGCCATGGCGCATAAAAAGGGACTTGGTTCCACGAAAAACGGCCGCGACTCCCAGTCCAAGCGCCTGGGGGTGAAGCGGTTTGGCGGTCAGGTGGTGCGGGCGGGCCACATCCTGGTCCGCCAGCGGGGGACCCGCTTCAAGCCGGGTAAGAATGTGGCATGGGCCGGGACTTCACCCTCTTCGCCCTGGTGGACGGGGTGGTGGAGTTCCAGGACAAGGGGCGCCTAGGCCGCTACGTGCACGTGCGCCCCTTGAGCTAAGGGGCCTTGGCCTTTCAGGACGTTCTCCATATCACCGTCGCCGCCGGCCGGGGTGGCGACGGCGCCGTTTCCTTCCGCCGCGAGAAGTTCGTGCCCAAGGGGGG
>BBBL01000425.1 GCA_001311545.1 Thermus kawarayensis JCM 12314
CCCTGGACCAGGCCCCCTTTGACCTCCGGGCCGACGGGGCCAGGGGGAGGCTTCTGGGCCTGGGGAGCCCGGGCCTCGAGGCCCGCCTCTACACCCTCCAGGGGGAGGCCCTGGGAAGCCAGAAGGTCCTGGGGGACTTCTTCGGCACCCCCCAGCTTGCCCTGGACCCGGTGGCGGGCCTTGCGGTCTACGGCCGGGGCTTCCAGGTCCTGGAGCCCAGACCTTCCGGGGTGCAGGAGCCCTACGCCGACTTCTCCACCGGCCTGGTGGGCCAGGACGGGTACCTGTACCTGGCCTCCGGAAGCCTCCTTTACGTCTACGACCTCGTCCCCTCCCCTCCCCAAAGGGTGGCCACCCCTTCCCTGGGCTTCACCCCCAAGGCCCTGGCCTTCCTCCCCGTACAATGAGGCCATGCTGGAAGGAAAGGCCTTCCTCATCACCGGGGCGGGCGGGGCCCTGGCCCGGGCCCTCATCCCCGCCTTCCACAAGGCGGGGGCCAGGCTCTTCCTCTCGGACCCCAGGCCCGAGCGCATGGCGGAACGGGCCGAGGCCGTGGGGGCTAGGACCTTCGTCGCCGACCTCACCAAGCTGGAGGAGGCCCTGGCCCTGGGCCGCTTCGTGGAACGGGAGGCCCCCCTCTACGGCGTGGTCCACACCGTGGGGGGCTTCGCCGCCGGGCGCTTTTTGGACTCCGACCCCGGGCTTTACGACTGGATGCTGGACCTGAACCTCCGCACCACCTACAACCTCCTGAGGGCCGTCCTCCCTACATGGAAGGGCGGGGGGAGGGGTTCTTCGCCGCCTTCGCCGCCGGACCCGCCTGGACGGGAACGGGCCCGGGAAGGGCCCTCTACGCCATGGCCAAGACCGCCCTGGCGAGCCTCCTAAGGTCCCTGCAGGGGAGATAGAGGGGGTGCGCTTCCTCTTGGTCTACCCCATGGGCACCCTGGACACCGAGGCCAACCGCAGGGCCATGCCCGAGGCGGACTTCTCCCGCTGGATCGCCCCCGAGCTCGTGGCGGAGATGGTGGTGGAGGCAGCAGGGGCTAAGGGCGGGAGGCTTCTGGAGCTTCCCATCTACGCCCCTCTAGCCCCAAAGTAGGCCCCGAGGAAGTCGGCTAGGAGGTCTAAGCCGAAGGCCTCCCGCCCGGGGACGAGGCTCTGGTGCCCCTCGTCCACCACGCCGTAGAGGGCGGCGAGGAGGAAGGCCGGGAGGAAACGCCCAAGGCCCCGCCGCCAAAGGGCCCCCAAAAGGGCGTAGGCCAGGAAGTGGGCGAGCTTGTCGTAAGGGTGGGGAAGCCCAGCCCCCGGTGCGGGCCTATCGGAAAGCCACCACAAGACTCCCATCCACAGGAGGGCGAGGAGGAGGTAGGGAAGGCGCACTACGCCTCCACCAGCTCCCAGAGCGTCCCCAGGCCGAAGGCGGTGGACGAAGGCCACCCGGTGCCCCCCGAAGCCGGGCCTTGGGGCCTCGTCTATGAGCTCGCCCCTTCCGCCTTAAGCCGGGCAAGGGCCTCCTCCAGCCGGGGGGTGGCGAAGGCCAGGTGGTGGAGCCCGGGGCCCCGCCTTGGCCAGGAACCGGCCCACGGGGGTCTCGGGACCCAGGGGAAAGAGGAGCTCCAGGAGGGTCTCCCCTTCCCCCCCAAGGAGGGCCACCCGCACCC
>BBBL01000426.1 GCA_001311545.1 Thermus kawarayensis JCM 12314
GACCCGGGCGGGGGTGGCGGGCCACGGGGAAAAGCTCCACCCCAAAGTTTAAGCCTCTCCGCCACCGCCTTCCCGATGGCCCCGTAGCCCAGGAGGAGGACCTTTCTGCCCTCGAGGTCGGAAAGCCTCCTGGGGGCCCACTTGCCCGCCCTTTGGGCCTCCAGGAAGCCCGGGAGGTCCTTGAGGAGGGCGAGGAGGGCCAGGACCACCCACTCGGCCACCGGGGCGTCGTGGATGCCGGAGCCGTCACAGAGGACCACCCCTTGAGGGACGAGGGGCAGGATCCAGTCCACCCCGGCGGAAAGGGTCTGGACCACCCGGACCTCCACCTCCCCCAAGACCTTCCGCACCACCTCTTCCTGCCCAAAGGGGGGGAGGAAGAAGTCCGCCGTCTTGGGCCAGGGCCCGTCCAGAAAGCGCACCTCCACCTCCTCGGGCAAGAGGGCGAAGACTTCCTCCTAAGCCTCGGGGCCAAAATCCTCACGGCGCACCTCCATGTACACGTCCTCCCTTCCCTTGGGGCCAGGGCCCAGGCCCACCTCGCGGAACCCCGCCTTCTGGAAGGCCCGCCTCGCCCTCAGGTTGTGGGCGAAGGTGCGGAGCCTCACCCGTTTCAGGCCCAAGGTGGAGAAAGCGTACCCCAGGGCCGCCCGCACCGCCTCGGTACCGTAGCCCTGCCCCCAGCGGTCCTTCCTTCCGATGAGGATGCCCAAGGTGGCCTCCTCCGGGGTGATATCGTAAAGCTCCACCGTGCCCAGGTACTCCCCCTCCTCGTCCAGGATGACGAAGGCCAGGCGGTCCTTCCTGCGGACCTCCGCCTGGACGAAGCGCTTGAAGAGCCAAAGGGGGGAGCGTAAAGGGTTGGAGCCGTTCCACTCCGCCACCTCGGGGTCGCGGAAGGTCTCGTAGAGGCCCTTCCACTCCTCCTCGGAAAGCCCCGCGGAAAAGGGCTTGAGGACCACGCGGCCGAAGCGGGGCCAGTCCACAAGGATAGCCTACTAGGGGTAGAGGCCCCGGAGCCCGGGCCTCGAGGACCCGGGTGGCCGCCACCACGTAGGCGGCGGTGCGCAAGGAGATCTTCTTCTCCTGGGCCACCTGCCACACCGCCTCAAAGGCCCCCCGCAACACCCTCTCCAGGCGGGCGTTGATCTCCTCCTCCGTCCAGAAGTAGGAGTTGAAGTCCTGCACCCACTCAAAGTAGCTCACCGTCACGCCCCCGGCGTTGGCGATGACGTCGGGAACCACCAGGACGCCCTTCTCCTGCAGGATATCGTCGGCGGTGGGGGTGGTGGGGCCGTTGGCCCCCTCGGCGACGATCCGGGCCTGGATGCGCCAGGCGTTCTGCTCGGTGATCTGCTTCTCCAAGGCGGCGGGGATGAGGAACTCCGTGGGTATGGCCCAAAACTCGGGGTTGGGCAGGGGCTCGGCCCTGGGGTAGCCCCGCACCCCCCCCATCTCCGCCACGTGGCGCTGCAGGTCGTAAGGGTCAATGCCCGCCTCGTTGTAAACGGTGCCGGTGTGGTCCTGGACGGCGATGACCCGGGCCCCGTGGTCGTGGAAGATGCGGGCGGCGGCGCTCCCCACGTTGCCGAAGCCCTGCAGGGTCACCCGGCTCCCCTCCACGGGAAGACCGATCTTTTGCGGCCGCGGCCGCCG
>BBBL01000427.1 GCA_001311545.1 Thermus kawarayensis JCM 12314
GGCGGAGGTTGGCCAAGGGCCCCCTTCCCGCCGCCACCAGGTGGACGTCCACCTCCAGGCGCACTCCCGCCATGCCCACGGGGTCCCGGGATGCCCTCCTGCCCGTCCACCTTGAACTCCAGGGGCAGGGCGTGGAGCAGCTCCAACTCGGCGTCAAAGGGGTAGGCCTTGGCCTGCTCAATGGCCCGCTCCACGTCGGTCTGGGCGATGCTCTGCCCCGGCGGATGGCGGCCAGGCCGTGGCTGGTCACGCTCTTCAGGTGGCCCCCACTCCCCAGCACCACCCCTTCCACCTTTACCCCGGCCACCCGCTCGGCCTGGTGGAGGCTTTGGCGGATGGCTCGGTGGTGCGCTCCAGGTTGACCACCACCCCCCGCCTGAGCCCCTGGGAGGGGACGGTGCCTTCCCCGATGATGTCCAAGACGCCATCGGGAGCTAGCTCACCGATGACGGTGGTGACTTTGCTGGTGCCAACGTCCAATCCGGCGATAATCATGGGCCTACGCTCACCCCCCAAGAATATAGGTAAATACGGCCTTCCCGCAAAGGAGCACCTGCTTGCGCATACTCTAACAGAAGCCGGGCCTCTGGGGCAAAGAGGGTCGTGCCCTCCACCTCCACCCAGTAGCCCGCCGGGGTGTATCTAAGCCTCTTGGCCTTGGGGAAGGCCTCTGCCAGGGCCAAGAGGTCCGCCTTGGGCAGGGGCCCCCGTCCTTCCACCCTGGGCCCAAAAGCCCAAGGGGCCCCGCCCGGGAGGAGGGTGCCGTCTCTGGCCAAGGCGGAGCCGTCCGGCAGGGGCAGAAAGGGTTCCCGTTCCCTAAGGACGAGGCGCACCGCTTTTGGCCTCGGCTTTTCCAAGCGGGCCTCCACCACCCAGGGGTCCTGCCGGAAGGGGGCGAGGTGGGAGGGCCCCACCCAGAGCCAGGCCTCCCCGGGGTAGAGGCCCGCGCGAGCGAGGACCTCCTCCCTTTTGAGGTGCTTTAGGCCCACCACCTCCACCTCCTCCACCGGGAAGAGGACCAGGCTGGCCACGTAAAGGGTGGCGAGGAGGAGGGAGGCCAGGAGGAACCTCATAAAGCCCATTCTAGCCTCCGGGGGTGAAGCTTTCCCAAACTCACGGCCACACCTCCCATTCCAGCTCCAGGGGGAGCTCCTCTTGAATGCGCCGCAGAAGCTCCAGCACGTCCTTGGCCGTGGCCTGGCCTAGGTTGACGATGAAGTTGCCGTGCTCAAAGGCCACCATGGCGTCCCCCACCCGGAGGCCCTTGAAGCCCCTTTCGTCGATGAGCCTTCCCGCCGACTGTCCGGGTGGGTTTTTGAAGGCGCAGCCGGCGCTTTTCCGCTTGGGCTGGCCCTTGCGGGCGGCGTCCACCTCGGCCATCTTCTTGCGGATCTCCTCCAGAGGGCGCTCCTTGAGCTTTAGCTTTACCCGGGTGACGATGCCTCCCGGGGGGAGGTGGCTTTGCCGGTAGCCGAAGCCGAGCTCCGCGGGGGTGTAGATGTGGAAGGCTCCCTCGTGGAAGACCTCCACCGCCTCCAGGCGTCCGCCATCTCCCCAAAGCGGGTGCCGGCGTTCATCTTCACCGCCCCGCCCACCTGGGCCGGGATGCCGAGGAGCCCCTCCAGGCCGGAAAGCCCGGCCCGGGCTCGCCTCCTG
>BBBL01000428.1 GCA_001311545.1 Thermus kawarayensis JCM 12314
CGGAAAGCCGCACGGCCTTGGCGTGGGGGTCGTAGTGGTCGGTGAGGGCCCCGGGCACGGGCTCCACCCGCACGTGGCTTAGCCCGTGGGCGTCCAGGATGGCCCGGGCCACCTGGGCCCCGGTGAGGCCGCGGCTGTTGGCCACCCGGCTGAAGCGGGCGAAGGTGGCCTGCAACCCACCTTGGATGATCAGGCTGGCCACGAACACCAGCCCCATGAGCACGAACGCCAGCATGTCCATTCTCTCCCTCCTTCCTGGGGAGTAGCAAAAGCCTCGAGGCCACCCTTCCAGGTGGTCTCGCCACGCGCCCCAAGGCGCCCCAGCCGACCGGGGAAGCCTCCCGTACTGACGACCGGCTGGCCCCGCTTTCGGGGCGGCTACTCCCCAGGGCCCTTTATACCCAGAACCCCCCCTCCCGGCACAAGGACCCCGGCAAATGTGAGGCCGCTTCCTTGCTGTTTTTACGCTCAGGGGTATGTTGAGGGCGGAGGTGGCCTATGGCGTACACCCATCCCGAGGTCCTGGTGAGCACCGAATGGGTCCAGTCCCACCTGGATGACCCCCAGGTGCGGGTTCTGGAGGTGGACGAGGACATCCTCCTCTACGAGACCGGGCACGTCCCCGGAGCCCAGAAGATCGACTGGCAGCGGGACTTCTGGGACCCGGTGGTGCGGGACTTCATCGACGAGGCGGCTTCGCCAAGCTGATGGAAAGGCTCGGCATCTCCAACGACACCACCGTGGTCCTCTACGGGGACAAGAACAACTGGTGGGCGGCCTACGCCTTCTGGTTCTTCAAGTACAACGGCCACAAGGACGTGCGCCTCATGAACGGGGGGCGGCAGAAGTGGGTGGAGGAGGGCCGTCCCCTCACCACCGAGGTGCCCTCCTACCCCCCCGGCCGTTACCAGGTGCCCTACCGCGACGAGTCCATCCGCGCCTACCGGGACGACGTCCTGGAGCACATCCTGAAGGTCAAGGAGGGTAAGGGGGCCCTGGTGGACGTGCGCAGTCCCGAGGAGTACCGGGGGGAACTCACCCACATGCCCAACTACCCCCAGGAAGGGGCGCTCCGGGCCGGCCACATCCCCGGGGCCAGGAACATCCCCTGGGCCAAGGCGGTGAACCCCGACGGCACCTTCAAGAGCCCGGAGGAGCTGAAGGCCCTCTACGAGCCCCTGGGGGTCACCCAGGACAAGGAGGTGGTGGTCTACTGCCGCATCGCCGAGCGCTCCAGCCACTCCTGGTTCGTCCTCAAGTACCTCCTGGGCTACCCCCGGGTGAAGAACTACGACGGCTCCTGGACGGAGTGGGGCAACCTGGTGGGGGTGCCCATCGCCAAGGGGGAGGAGTAGCGGCGCCCTCAGGTCTTCTTCAGGGCCTCCTGGGCCAGGCGGCGGCCCGTGGGGGTGTCGGCCAGGCCCCTAGGCCCGTTTCCTTGAGCTCCAGGGGAAGGAGGCGGCCGATCCCCGCCATGGCCAGGACCACCTCGTCGGGGGATGACGCTCCTTATCCCCGAAAGGGCCATGGAGGCAGCGCTCACGGCGTGGACGGCGTAGAAGCCGTTGCGCATGACGCAGGGCACCTCCACGAAGCCCCCCACGGGTCGCAGACCAGGCCCAGGGTGTTCTGCAGGGCCAGGGC
>BBBL01000429.1 GCA_001311545.1 Thermus kawarayensis JCM 12314
GCCCCGAGGGGGGCGGGGGGGGCTTGAGGGAAGGGCCTTGGGGGCCTAGCCCCGGGGTCCCCTGCGGGCCTGAGGAGGCGGGCCTTCCCTCCTCCCGGCCGGAGGCGGAGGCTTCCGGGGAGGGGCCTTGCGCTTTTCCCTCCTGGGCCCTTTCCCCTTCCGGCGAAGGGACCTCCTTGGCCCCTTTCTGAGGCTGTTCCCCCGGGGAGGGACCTTGCGGCCTCCCCTCCTTGGCCGTTTCCCCCTTCGGCGAGACCTCCTTGGCCCCTCTCTGGGGCTGTTCCCCCGGGGAGGGGGCTTCTTGGAGGGAGCGCGGCGCTTTTGCGGGCTCGGCCCCCAGAGAGGGCCAGCCCCCCCCTTCTGGGCCTTCCAGAGGCGGGGGCCAAGGCCAGGGACAGGGCCAGGAGGTAGGCCAGAAGGAGCCAGGCGGGAAAGGGAGGCAGGTCTACCCGCACCCGCTTGGCCTCCTGCCAAAGCCTTTCTTCCCCGTAGGCCAGGGCCGTGGGGTAGGCGAGGCTCTTCCGGGCGATGGCCCTTAGGGCCCGGCCTTCAAAGGGCCGGGCGGGAAGCAGGAGGGCGAGGGGGGAAACCAGGGCCCACAGGGGGTGGAGAAAGCCCAGAAGGGCCAGGCCCAAGGCCAGGCCTAGGCGGTAGCGCCAGGCCAGGCGGCCCGCGTAAAGGCGGTGAAACCCTGGGCCCATGCCCACATTATCCCTCCGGGGCGGCCAAGTGCCCCAGGAGTGCAACAGGGGATGCCCAAGCCGAGGCTTTGGGGCGGCTTTTTCGGGGCCCCCACCGCGGTGGGGTGCTAAAGGTGGCCCGGGGCCTAAAGGCCCCGGGGGGAGGGAGTACGCCGGTCTACTTGACCGGGGGACGGGACTTGAGGACTTCCTGCGGGGAAAGGGCCCTGGCCCTTTGCGCCTTCACCTCGGCGGCGGCGATGGGCTTGGCCTTGGACTTGGCAAAGGCGGTGAGGACGTGGTTGAGGAGGTCCGCCACCTCCTGGTCCTTGAGCTGGCGGAAGGGGGGCATGACGCCGTTGTAGGTCTTTCCCCCTACGGTTAAGGGCCCCTGGAGGCCGTAAAGCACCACCCGGATCAGGTACTCCCGGCCCCCTTTGGCCTGGGCCAGCTGGTCCAGGTGGGTGAGGGGGGGGAAGGCCCCGGGGAGGCCCTGGCCTAGGGCCTGGTGGCAACTCTGGCAGTGGGCGGAGTAAAGCTTGGCCCCAGGCTTTGCGCCAGGGCCAAAAGCCCCAAGAAAGCAAGAAGGGGAACGAGGCGCCGCATACCCCAAGCATAGGGGGCCTCCAGGCCTCAGGCTAGGGGCATTTGTCCTCGAGGGGTATAGGCGCACCGGGGGTCGGCGGCCAGGGGGTCCCCGGTCTCGGCCCAGGCCCTGGCCCGGCTTCCCCCGCAGATCCCCCGGTACTCGCACACGCCGCACTTCCCTTTCAGGAGGTCCTTGTTCCGGAGCGCCCGGAAGAGGGGGCTATCCCGGTAGATTTCCAGGAGGGGTTTCTCCCGGATGTTCCCCGCCGAAAGGGGGAGGAACCCGGAGGGGTAGACCTCCCCCGTGGAGGAGACGAAGACGAACCCGAACCCGTCGGAGAGGTGGACACCC
>BBBL01000430.1 GCA_001311545.1 Thermus kawarayensis JCM 12314
CACCGCCCAAGCCGCCCTGGAAGCGGCGGGGAACCACCCCGCTTCCGCCTCCTCCAGGGCACGCTCCCGCCCCCGGCTGGACGGGGAAGAACTGGGCCTGCTTCCAGCTCGCCCAGGAGGCGCGGGGGGAGGTCCTGGTCTTCACCGACGCCGACGTCCTCTGGGAGGAGGGGGCCCTCGGCGGGCTTCTGGAGGCCTGGAGGGGAAGGAGATGGTCTCCGCCCTCCCCCGGCAGGAGGTGGGCCCCAGGGAGGGCGCCCTGGTGGCCTTCGTGATGAACGGGCTCTTCTCCTTCCTGCCCCACCTTCTTCTGGAGCGTCTAGGGGTGGCCAACGGCCAGGTCCTGGCCTTCCGCAAAGCGGCCTACTTCGCCTTAGGCGGGCACGAGGCCGTGAGGGGGGAGGTTTTGGAGGACGTGGCCCTGGCCAGGAGGGCGGGGGCCTACGGGCTCTTCCTGGGCGGAGGGCTTTTCCGGGCGCGCATGTACCGGGGGTACGGGGAGGCGGTGGAGCTTCGCCAAGAACTTCCTGGAGGTTCACCTCAAAAACCCCGCCCTCCTCTTGGGCTCGGCCTTTTACCACCTCGCCCTCTACACCCTGCCTGGCTCTTCGGGCGGTGGGAACTTGCTTATGGGCCTTCTGGAGCGCCTAGCGGTGCAGCGAGCCTGGGGGGTTCCCTCTGGCCCGGCCTCCTCGCCCCCCTCGCCCCCCTTCTCCTCCTCCCCGTGTACCTGCGGGCCCTTCTCCCGGGGAAGCGCTGGAAGGGGCGGAAGGTGTAGGCGCCATGCCGACCCGGGCCGGCGTAGAGCCCCGGCAAAGCCTCACCGAGGGGTTGACCCTGGCCCCCTTCCGTCTCAACTAGACAGACCGGTCTACTCCGGGTACCTGAAGGCGTGAAGGCCGTTTGGCAACTCCAGGAGGCCAAAGCCCGCTTCTCGGAGGTGGTGGAGCGGGCCCTTAGGGGCGAGCCCCAGCTCGTCCTTCGCCGGGGCCGGAAGGCGGTGGTGGTGCTGGACTGGGAAACCTACGCCCGGCTCGTTGGGGAGGAGGCCTCGGTCCTCGAGGCGCTTAGGCCCCCCAAGACCCTTCCCAACGAGGAGGTGGAAGCCCTCTTCCAGAGGCCCGAGGCGGGCTTCCGGGAGGTGGACCTCTGAAGTACCTCCTGGACACCAACGTGGTCTCCGAACCCCTCAAAAAGCGCCCCCATCCCGGGGTGCTCGCCTTTTTGCGTCAGCTCAAGGTGGGGGAGGCGTACCTCTCGGCCCTAACCTTGGGAGAGCTGGCCCAGGGGGTGACCCGGGCCCCGGAGGCCCGAAGGCCCGCCCTCGCCGCGTGGCTTTCGGGCCTCAAACGGAACTTCGGGGAGCGGATCCTTCCCCTGGACGCCGAGGTGATGGAGATCTGGGGCGAACTCACCGGGAAAGCCCTCGCGGAGGGAAGGCCTCTTTCCCCCCTGGACGCCATGCTCGCGGCCACGGCCCTGCGGCACGGCCTGACCCTGGCCACCCGGAACACCGGGGACTTCCGCCACCTCCCCGTGCCTCTCCTGAACCCCTGGGAAGTGTGACCGCAGGCTGCCTGGGGGGCGCGGCGGCTGGTGAGCGGCCTCTTCGGGCTCCTGGG
>BBBL01000431.1 GCA_001311545.1 Thermus kawarayensis JCM 12314
TCCGCCCCTACGTGCGGCCATGAAGGCCCTTCGCGCCCCCGGCGTGGGCCTGGGCCTGGGAGGCTCTTGGGAGCCCTGGGGCTCCTCCAGCCTTGGGCCCTCCTCCTGGCCCTCCCCCTCCTCCCCTGGTACCGCCTTCCCCTGGCCTTGGGGGCGGCCTTGGTCCTCCTTCGCGGCCTCCTCTTTCCCCTCCCGGAGCCCCCTTACGGGCTCCGGCTGGAGGGCACCTTTGCCGTCCGGGAGAGCTTTGCGGAGTGGGAGGGGCACCTCTTGCGCCTAAGGGGGTTCCCTCCCCTGCCCGATGGGGTGTACCGGCTCCGGGGTTACCTGGCCCCGCCTGAGCCCAAGCGCAACCCCGGGGGGTTTGACGAGAGGACCTGGCTCCTCTCCCGGGGGTGCGGGGGGTGTTTCACGTGGAACGGGCGGTGCCCCTCGCCCCCTTCCCGACCCCAGGGGCCCCTTCCGGGAGCGCCTGGGCCAGGGGCTCTCCCCGCCCTCCCGGGAGGTCCTGGAGGGGCTGGTCCTGGGGGACAAGCAGGGCCTGGAGGAGGCCTACGCCCTCTTCCAGAGGGCAGGCCTCGCCCACCTCCTGGCGGTTTCAGGCCTCCACGTGGGCTTTCTGGTAGGAGCGGTGGCCCTCCTGCCCCTGGGGCGGTGGCGCTACCTCCTGGCCCTCCTCCTCCTGCCCCTCTACCTCCTCCTGGCCGGGCCGAGCCCCTCCCTGGTGCGGGCCAGCCTCATGGCGGGCCTTTCCCTCCTGGGGCTTTTCCTGGGCCTGGGCGGGGCGGGGGTGCTCCAGGGCCTGGGGCTTGCCCTCTTCCTCCAGCTCCTCCTGCGCCCCGAGGCCTGGCTCTCCCTGGGGTTCCAGCTCTCCTACCTGGCGGTCCTGGGCCTCGCCTCGTCCTCCCGGCCCTCCGGCTTCCCCCGGGGCCACGGGGCTACCTCCTGGGAGGGTTGGCCGCAAGCCTCGCCGCCCAGGCCTTCCTCGCCCCCCTGCTCCTCCACCGCTTCGGCTTCCTGCCCCTCCTCGGGCCCCTCACCAACCTCCTGGCCCTGCCCCTGGTGGCCCTCCTGGTCCCCTTGGGCTTCCTCAAGCTCCTCCTGGGGGGTCTCCTCGCCCCCCTGGTGGAACCCCTGGCCCAAGGCCTTCTGGGCCTCGCCGCCCTGGGCCGCCCGGGGCCCCTGCTGCGCTTTGGGGAGATCTCCCTTTGGGCTTTGCCCTGTACACCCTGGGGCTCCTTCCCCTCCTGCTGGCCCTTCACCGCCACCTTCCCTGGCGAAGGGCGATCCTCCTCGCCTCCTTTCCCGCCCTGGCCAGCCTCCTCACCGCCTGGCCCAAGCCCCTGGACCTCTTCCTCCTGGACGTGGGGCACGGGGATGCCCTTCTCGCCCGGATGGGCGGGGCGGAGGTCCTGGTGGATGGGGGCAGGCCGGAAAAGGGGGAGGCGGTGGTGCGGGCCCTCCGGGCCCTGGGGGTGGAGGCCCTGGAGGTCCTGGTGGCCACCCATCCCGACAGCGACCACTACGGGGGGGCTTCTGCGGGTGGTGGAGGAGGTCCCCCATAGGCCTCGCCCTCCTCTCCCCCGCCTCCCCCGGGACC
>BBBL01000432.1 GCA_001311545.1 Thermus kawarayensis JCM 12314
CCAGGAGGCCCGCTGGCGGGTGCCCTACGTGATCTTCGGCACCGACGGCTTCCGCGCCTTCCTCCTGCCCGAGGGGCGGGAGGTGGCGGTGGCGGTGCTTTAGCCCCCGTAGAACCAGCCGTGTCCCACATGACGAGGGGCCTCGCCTCGTAGCGCACCCCGGCCTCCACCACCTCGGCCACCACCAGGCTGTGGTCCCCGCCCGGGTACAGGTGGCGTACCTCGGCCTCGAGCCAGTAGGGGAGCTCGGTGAGGAGGGGAAGGCCGAAGGTGGGGGAGGGGACGAAGGGGTGGCCGTTGAGCCGGTCTCCCTCCCGCACCGTGGGCTTGAAGAAGTCCTGGGCAATGGCCTTCTGGTCGTGGGCCAGGGTCATGAGGGCGAGCCTTCCCGTGCGCTCTATGAGGGCGTGGAGGCGGCTTTCCCGCTTTACCCCCAGGGCGAGGAGGGGCGGGGCGAAGGAGGCCTGGGTGACCCAGTTCACCGTGCCCGCGGCCGTTTCCTCCCCGTCCCCTGCCGTCAGGATGTAGAGCCCGTAGGTGAAGCTGCGTAGGGCCTTCTTCTTGGCCTCGAGGTCCATGCCCCTATTCTACCTCGGTGAGGAGGGCCTCTAGGAGCGCCTGGTGGATCAGGCCGTTGCTGGCCACGATGTAGCGGTTCCCAAGGGTGTAGGGCCTCCCCGCCAGGTCCGTGACCCTGCCCCCCGCCTCCTCCACCAACAGCCACCCTGCCGCCACGTCCCAGGGGTTCAGCTTCACCTCCCAGAAGCCTTCCAGGCGGCCTGCGGCCACGTAGGCCAGGTCCAGGGCGGGCCCCCGGGCGCTCACCAAAAGCCCCCGCCGCAGGGCCCGGGCGAAGTAGGTGAGGTTTTCCGGGTCCTTGGCCACGTCGTAGGGAAAGCCCGTGGCGAGAAGGCTTCCCAGAAGTTCCTTTCTCTCCGTGACCCGGATGGGCCTCCCGTCCAGGTAGGCCCCCTCGCCCCTCAGGGCGTAGAAGGTCTCCCCCCGGGCGGTGTCCATGACCACCCCCGCCTGGATAACCCCCCCGGCCTCCAGGGCCAGGGAGACCCCGTAGAAGGGAAAGCCGTGGGCGTAGTTCACCGTGCCGTCCAGGGGGTCCACGATGAAGCGCAAGGCGGCGCTTCCCTCACCCCCCTTCCTCGCCCAGGAAGCCCGCCCCGGGGAAGCGCTCCAGAAGAAGGGCCTTGATGGCCTCCTCGGATTCCTGGTCCGCCTGGGTCACCAGGTCCGTGGGGCCGGACTTGGTCCCCTGGGTGAAGCCCTTTTCCAGGTAGTAGTGGTGGATGCCCCAGGCCAGCCGGGCCGCCTCCAGCATGGCCTCGAGGTGGGGAAAAAAAGGGGTGAGCCTTGCCCATCACCCTTCCATCATAGGCCCCAGAGCCTCTGGAAGAGGGCCCTGAGCTTGGCCTCGCTCTTCACCCCCGGGGCCTCCTCCACGCCGCTGGCCAGGTCTATGGCGTAGGGCCTCAAGGCCAGGGCCTCCCCCACGTTTTCCGGGGTCAGGCCCCCGGCGAGGATGACCCGGAGGCCCCGGGCCAGGAGGGGTTCGGCCAGGGCCCTAGGGTA
>BBBL01000433.1 GCA_001311545.1 Thermus kawarayensis JCM 12314
CTCCTTCCCGCCCCCCTGGTGCGCCCCGCGCCGGGCCCAGAGGGGGAGGTGGCCTTCCGCCTTCTCCTTCCCGAGGGGGCCCGGGGCTTCCGGGTGGAGGTGCGAAGCGCCGACGCCGTGGTCCTTTCCGCCCGGGGAGAGGGAAGCCTCTTCCTCTACCGGCCGAAAGGGGACCGGGTGAGCCAGGTGCGGGCCTTCGCCCTGGACGAGGTGGGCCTCGAGGGCTACCCTTCCGACCCCGTGCCCTTCCGGGAGCGGCTTAGCTTCCACGAGGGGAAGCTAAGACTGCCCCAGGACCCCAAGGGGGCGGAGGCCTTCCTGAGGCGGGCGGTGGCCGCCTTCCCCGACGACGCCGAGGCCATAGGGGAGCTCGCCTTCGCCCTCTACCTCCAGGGGCGGCACGCCGAGGCCAAGCCCCTTTACGAGAAGGCCCTGGCCCTCCTGGACAGTCCCGACCTTCGGGTGCGCTACGGGAGGCTCCTCTACCACCTAAGGCGGTACGGGGAGGCCGAGGAGAGTTACCGCCGGGTCCTGGCCCAAGACCCCGGCAACCTGGACGCCCGCTGGGGCCTGGCGGAGGTGGTTTTGGCCCTGGGCCGGGCCAGGGAGGCCGAGCTTTTGGCCCGGCAGGTGCTTGCCCTCAAGCCCGACTACCCCCTGGCCCGCTTCACCCTGGCCAAGGCCCTTTTGGAGCAGGGGAGGAAGGAGGAGGCCAAGGGGCTTTTGCGGGAGGAGCTCCGCCGAAACCCCGACCCCGAGGTGGAGGCCCTTTTGGCCCGGATAGAATGAGCGCCGTGGCGCGGGTGCTGGTGGTGGAGGACGATCCGGCGGTGGCGGCATCCTGGAGGTGGCCCTGAGGCGGGCGGGGCACGAGGTCTTCTTGGCCCGGGACTTCGCCTCGGGCAAGAGGGCCCTGGAAAAGGAGGTTGACGCCGTGGTCCTGGACCTCAACCTCCCCGGGGGCTTCGGTCTGGACCTGTTGCGCCACCTGCGCCAGGAGCTCGGGAAGAACACCCCGGTGGTGGTGCTCTCCGGGCTCAAGCAAGAGCGCCATATCCTGGAGGCCCTCCGGCTTGGGGCCCAGGACTACCTCACCAAGCCCTTCAGCCCAAGGGAGCTCGTACTTCGCTTGGAGCGGTATGTGGCGGCGGGGTGAAGAGCTTTACGCCCTCTTGGTCTTCCTGGTGGTGGGCCTCGAGGCCCTGGCCCTGGGGCAGCTGGTGCTGGCCTTTTCCGCCCGGCTTTTTGCCCTCCTAAACACCCCCCTCGCTTACCGGGCCCTCCTCCAGGCCCTCCTCCTCACGGGCCTGGCCTTGGCCTTCCTTTCCGCCTACGTCCTCCTCTACCACGCTTACACCGAGGCTAAGGAGGGGCGGGACCGGAGGGCCTACGAGGAGTGGCTCCGGCGCTTTACCCGGGCCCTTTGGGCGGAGGAATCCCTGCCCCCGCCCCCTTGGCCGAGGCCTGCCCTGGAGGCCCTTTTGCACCTCCGGGAGATGCTCCGGGGAGAGCTTGCCGAGCGCCTCGCCCTCTGGCTTCGCCAGGCGGGCCCTCCCTGGGGAAGGTGCTCCGAGGGCGGT
>BBBL01000434.1 GCA_001311545.1 Thermus kawarayensis JCM 12314
AGCCGGTCCAGGAGGGCCACCACCTGGCGCATCCCTTCCAGCCGGCGCGCCGCCAACACCCGGACCCCGCCCACCGGTTGTTCCCGTATGAGGTAGCCCTCGGCCTTCCCCTGGGCCAAGGCCTCCAGCTCCCCCGGGGAAGGGAGCAGGCCCGCCGCGTCCTGGACCCCTTCCGGGCCCACCACCAGCACGAGGGTGTCCGGCTTCAGGGAGGAGAAAAGCGCCCCGTCCAGGTCCAGGCGCAGCGTCCCTTCCTCGTCGGGAAGCAGGCGCGGAACCACCGCCTGGAGCAGGGCCCTGAGCTCCCGGTCGGCCTGGCTCAAGAGAAAGGCCCGCAGACCCTCCCTGAGGGCCAGGGCCGAGACCCCCAGGGCCAGGCTACCGCGAGGGCGGCGTAGAGGGCGAAGCGGGTGCGCAGGCTCATCCCAGGAAGCGGTACCCCAGCCCGCGCACGGTCTCGATGGCATCGGGGGCCAGTTTGCGGCGAAGGTACTTGATGTAGGTGTCCACGGTGCGCGGGTCCACGCTCTCCTCCCCGCTCCAGACCTTTTCCACCAGGTACTCCCGGGGGCAAAACCCCTCCCCCGCAGGGCCAGGGCTTCCAGGAGGGCGTACTCGCGGGCGGATAGCCGCACCTCCTGGCCCTGCCAGAAGGCCCGGCGCCCCTCTATGTCCAGCTCCAGGCGCCCCAGGCGCAGCCAGTTCTCGGCCAGGCCCCGGCTTCGCCGCAGGAGGGCTCGAGCCCGGGCCACCACCTCCTGCGGGTAGAAGGGCTTGACCAGGTAGTCGTCGGCCCCCTGTTCCAGCCCCAGGACCCGGGCCTCCGGGGCGTCCCGGGCGGTGAGGATGAGCACGGGCAGGGACATCTTCCGCAGGCGGACGGAGCGGAGGACCTCGAGGCCGTCCCCGTCGGGCAGGGCCAGGTCCAGTACCAGAAGGTCGTAGGGAAAGCCTTCCAGAAGTCCCAAGGCCTCGGCGACCCCGGTGGCCTCGTCCACGGCCCAGCCCGCTTCCTCCAGGACCTCCCGCAGGAGGCGGAGCACCTCCGGTTCGTCCTCCACCAGGAGGAGCCTCACCGCCGGAGCACCTCCTTTCCCGTGGCCGCCTCCAGCCAGACCTCGCCGAAAGGCCCTTGGCCTCCCAGACCAAGACCCCCTCCTTGGGCTTGGGCTTCAGCTCCAGCTTCCAGGGCTCCCCGTATCGGCCCGCACCAGCCCCAGGGCCTTGGGAAAGGGGATGTGGGGCTCGGCCAGGTGCTTGGGCGGCTTCTTGGGCCGGTACAGCACCACCCGCCGGCTACCGGCCTCCAGCCAGACCTCCACCCCGGGCAGTTGAAACTCGTAGACCAGCCACCCCTCTTTCCGCTTTAGGCCGTACTCAAACTTGTAGATTTGCTCCAAGTTACCCTGGCCCAGGTACGCCCTGACCACACCGAAAGCCTCTTCGGGGCTGAGGGGGCGGGGTGCTTGCCCCCAGGCCCAGGCGGAGAGGAGGAGAAGGGCAAGCACCACACCCGGCATTTTAGGGCTCCTCGCGTAACAGGTCCACCAGCGCCTCAGCCCTGGCCGGCCAGGGCT
>BBBL01000435.1 GCA_001311545.1 Thermus kawarayensis JCM 12314
TTTTGCTCAACCACTCCAAATGCCCGCGCCTCGGTTCTGGAACACGAAGGCCTCTACCTAGACTCCATTTTGGGGAGAGCCGCAACGGATACTTGGCCAGCCCCCTTCCTAGCCTTCGCGGTAGGAAAAGTGGTACGGTTCCTTGCAGAAGAAAGCCGGGGGAGTATACTTGCCCCCAAGGGGGCAGGCATGAAGCTTTTGGACAACTATGGGCGCGTCATCAAAGACCTCCGCATCTCCGTCACCCCCCGGTGCAACCTGCACTGCCTGTACTGCCATCCCCTAGCCTGGAAATGGCCGAGCCGCCCGGCACCCTTACCGTGGAGGAGGTGGACCATTTCCTCGAGGCCGCCTCCCTCCTCGGCCTCTCCGCCGTGCGCTTCACCGGGGGCGAACCCCTGGTGCGCAAGGAGCTCCCCCGGATGATTGAACGGGCCCGGAGCAAGGAGGGCATTGAGGACGTGGCCATCACCACCAACGGCCTCCTCTTCGCCAAGCGGGCCAAGGAGCTGGTGGAGGCGGGGCTAAACCGGGTCAACATCTCCCTGGACGCCATCACCCCCGAGGTCTTCACCCGCATCACCCGAGGGGGGAAGGTGGAAAGGGTCCTCGAGGCCATGGAGACCGCCTTGGAGCTGGGCCTCCACCCGGTGAAGCTCAACGCCGTGGTCATCCGGGGGATGAACGAGGAGGAGGTGGTGCCCCTGGCGGCCCTTTCCCTGGACCGCCCCCTCCACATGCGCTTCATTGAGTACATGCACCTGGACAACTCCGACCCCGAGGAGTACCGCCGCCGCTTCGTGCCGGGGAAGGAAACCCGGGCCCGGATTGAAGGGGTCTATGGCCTCTTGGAACCGGTGAACCACGACCCCACCTCCCCCGCCCGGGTCTTCCGCATCCCCGGGGCCAAGGGCACGGTGGGCTTCATCAACCCGGTGACGGAACCCTTCTGCTCCAACTGCTCAAGGCTTCGCCTCACCTCGGACAAGAAGCTCAGGCCCTGCCTGCTTACGGATCTGGAGATGGACATCGCCTGGGCCTTCGCCGCCCCCGAGCCGGTGGAGGCCCTGGTGGACGCCATCCTCATCGCCACCAACCGCAAGCCCGCCTTCGGCAACACCCTGCCCACCCTGCGCAAGCGGGTCATGCTGGGGATCGGCGGATAGCCTGAAAGGTGGCCAGAACCACCAAGGACGCCCCCAGAACCCCCGTGAGGCCCAGGCGCTCGCCCAGAAGAACGAAGGCGAAGAGGGTGGCCCAGACGGCTCCAGGGTGTAAAGCACCGCCGCCTGGGGCGCAGGGACGTGCCTCTGCCCCCAGGTCTGGAGCCAGGTGGTGAGGGCCGTGGCCACCACCCCCAGGTAGAGCACCGCCCCCCAGGGGACCTCCCGGGAGAGGCCCCCTTCCCCCAGGGCCCAGGGCCAGGCCAGAAGGGCCGTCCCTACCACCTGGACCGCGGTGAGGGGCAGGGAGGGAACGGCCTTGGCGTGGACCTCGAGGCGGAGGATGTAAAGGGCGTAGGTCACCGCCGTGGCCAGGTCCAGAGGTCCCCCACGTTGAGGGGAGGC
>BBBL01000436.1 GCA_001311545.1 Thermus kawarayensis JCM 12314
GGGCCCGGGGGGTGAAGAAGCGGAGGAAGTCCCTGAAGGCCACCTCCCGGCCCCGGGGCACCTCCAGGGTTTCCAGGAACTCGCGGAAGGAGAGGAAGTCGGCCTCCTGGTAGGGGTTCTCGTAGCCGTGGGCGAAGTAGAGGCGGCGGGCCTCCCGGGCCAGGAAGGGGCTCAAGGTGGCGTAGAGGACCTGCCCCGCCTGTTGCCGGAGCTTTTCCAGCACCAGGGCGGTCTTGCCCGAGCCCGCAGGCCCCAGGAGGAGGAGGGGAAGGGGGGCCTTCAGGACCGCCTCCTGCGCCTGGTCAAAGGTGAGGGGCTTGTCCAGGAGGTGGAAGCGGGGCGCCCTGAGGTCCAGGTGGCGCACGGCCTCCGCCTGGGCGAGGAGGGCCTCCGGGGAGGGCAGGTCCTCCTCCCGCACCTCCGCCCCCCGCAGGAAGCGGGAGCGGTGGTAGGCGTGGTTGGGGATGACCTCCAGGACCAGCCACGCCCCTTCTCCCCCACCCGCACCGGCTTGAGGAGGAGGCGGTCCTTGTCGCTGAGCTTGGCACGGAAATAGGGGGTAGGCGTGAGTTTTTTTCAGCTCCGCCTGGGCCAGGTGTCCGGAGCGCAGGGCCTCCAGCACCCGCTCCACGCGGGCTTGGAGATGGGGAGCACCTCGAGGCCCTCGTAGAGCAAAACCCGCATGGGACCACAATAGCGTCAGGCCTCGGCGCCGAAGACTTGGTCCTTCTCCCGAAGCCCGCAAGCCCTCTAGGGCATTAAGCCAGAGGTTGATGTATAATCACGACGTATGCTCCGCAAGCAAGTCTACCTCACCCCCGAGGAGGAGGCCAAGCTCAAACGCCTGGCCCGCACCACGGGGCGCACCGAGGCGGAGGTCCTCCGCCTGGCCCTGGACCTCCTCCCGGAGGAGGAGGCCCCCCTGCTCCCTGGCCCTGGCGGAAGAAGGCCTCCTGGAGGTCCCCCACCGGGCCGTGACCCCGGCCCGGATGGAGGAGGCCTACCGCCGCTACCTGGAGCGGGTGGCCGGGCGCAGGCTCGGCCTCTCCGAGGCGGTCCTGGCGGACCGGGAGGGGCGGTGATCCCTCCCTACCTGGACACCTCGGCCCTGGTGAAGCGCTACGATCCGAAGGAGCCGGGGGCGGAGGAGGTGAGCGCCCTCTTCGGCCGGGTGGGGGCGGTGCTCACAAGCTCCCTGGCGGTGGTGGAGGCCATGTCCGCCTTCCGCATCAAGGAGAGGCAAGGGTCCTCACCCCGGAGGAGGTGCGCCTGGCCGTGGAGGCCCTGGAGGCTCACGCCGCCCTGCAGTACCGCCTGGTTCCCCCGAAGCCCCCGGTTCTCCGGGAGGCCAAGCGGCTCCTCCTGCGCCACAAGCTCCGGGCCTACGACGCCCTGCACCTGGCCACCGCCTGGTGGTGGCCCGGGTGGCAGGGGTAGAGCCGCAGGAGCTTCCCTTCTGGACGGCGGACGAGGAGCAGGCGCGGGCGGGGAGGCCGAGGGGCTGGCGGTGAAGCGGGTGTGACCGGAGGCGGGTTCGTGAGAGGCTAGGTGCCAACCCGGAGTTCCACC
>BBBL01000437.1 GCA_001311545.1 Thermus kawarayensis JCM 12314
CGGTCCAGACCCTCTTCCACGCCCACCCCCCACGCCCTCCCACAAGCCCTGCGGCCCCGGTCCTCTGGCTGGAGCGGCTGGCCCTTCCCCTGCTCTTCCCCAAGGAGGGTGCGGCCAAGGCCACCCCCGAGCTGGAGGTGTACGCCCTCGGGGAGTTCCGGGTACGCTACCAGGGGCAGGAACTGACCCTCAGGCGCTTCGGCAGGCAGGGCGCCTGGCGCCTTCTCAAGCTCCTTCTGGCCAACAAGGACCGGGCTTTGTACGCCGAGGACCTCGCCGAAGCCCTATTTCCCGAACTCCCTCCAGAAAAAGCCCGGCAGGAGGTGTACACCCTGGTCTACCACCTGCGCAAGGCCCTGCCGGGGATCGTGGAGCGGGAGGGGGAGTACTACCGGCTCCGGCTCCCTGAGCACCGCTTCCTGGACTTTGAGCGCTTTGAGGCCCTGATGCGCAAGGCGGACCTCGAGGAGGGCCTCGCCGCCTTCAAGACCCTGCGCCAGGCCCTGGAGCTCTACAAGGGTCCCCTCTTCGGCGACGACCCCTACGGGGAGTGGGCGGAGGCCGAGCGGGCCTACCTGCAGGAAAGGGCCCTCTCCGGCCTTCTGCGCCTGGGGGAACTGGCCGAGGCCTTGGGGTACAAAGAGGTGGCCAAGGAGGCCTACGCCCGCGCCCTCAAGCTGGAGCCTCTCCTGGAGGAGGCCCAAAGGCGCCTCCTCGCCCTGAAGGAGTGAGGATGGACCTCGCCCAGGTCCCCCTTTTCCGCGAGCTCGCTCCCGAGGACCTGAGGGCCCTGGTGGCAGAGGCCCAGGTCCGGCGCCTGCGCAAAGGGGAACTCCTCTTCCTGGAAGGTGAGCCCGTCCAGGGCCTCTTCGTGGTCCAGAAGGGGCTCGTCAAGGTCTACAAGCTGGACCCCGAGGGGCGGAAGCAGGTGGTCTTGCACGTGGAGGGGCCGGGGCGGGTCCTGGCCGAGGTGGCCCTCTTTCTAGACCGCGCCACCTACCCGGCCAGCGCCGAGGCCCTGGAGGAAAGCGAGGTCCTGGCCATTCCTAAGGACCGGTTTTTCCGGCTCTTGGAGGAAAGACCCCCCCTGGCCCGGGCCTGATCCGTTACCTGGCCCGTCGCCAAGGCCAGCTCCTCCACCTTCTGGACCGCCTGGTCTTCCACGAGGTGCGCGAGAGGCTCTGCGAGTTCCTCCTGGAGAGGCTACGGGAAGAAGGGCAGGGCTTCCGCCTCCCCACCAACCCCGAGCTCGCCGCCCTCTTGGGCACCGTGCCCGAGGCGGTCTCCCGCAACCTGGGCGAGCTCTACCGCCGGGGGCTCATCCGCCTCTCGGGAAGGCGGGTGGAGGTGCCGGACCCCGGGGCCCTGGAGGGCCTGATTAAACGCTAACGCTTCTCATTATTGAATCACAAAATCCGACCGGAATACTTGACTTTCACCCCCCTTGGGTTTAACCTCCCCCTTAGGTGATGCCCATGTCTTCCCTGGCCCACCTCCCTCCCGGCACCCGTGCCCGCGTCCTGCGGGTCCCCCGACCCGAGCGCAGGCGGCTTCTGGCCCTGGGCCTCAGGCCCG
>BBBL01000438.1 GCA_001311545.1 Thermus kawarayensis JCM 12314
CCCGCCACCTCCACCGCCTGGCCCTCCAGGGCGACCCCCTCACCCTCCAGGCCCTCACCGGGGAGTACGCCAAGGGGGCGGAGAGGCCCGCGGGGGTCCACCCTTTCCGCAAGTACTACGAGGAGCTGGAGGTGGGCGAGACCCTTACCACCCACCGCCGCACCGTTACAGAGGCGGACATCGCCCTTTTCGCCCACGTCTCCTGGGACCATTTCTACGCCCACACCGACGAGCTCGCCGCCAGGGAGAGCCTCTTCGGGAAGCGGGTGGCCCACGGGTACTTCGTCCTCTCGGCGGCGGCAGGGCTTTTCGTGGACCCGGCCCCGGGGCCGGTGCTGGCCAACTACGGCCTCGAGGGCCTGCGCTTCCTGGAGCCCGTGGGGGCGGGAGACACCCTTCAGGCCCGCCTCACGGTGCGGGCCAAGCGCCCCCGGGACGAGAAGACCGGGGTGGTGGAGTGGGCGGTGGAGGTGGCGAACCAGGAGGGCAAGACCGTGGCCGCCTACACCCTCCTCACCCTGGTGGCCCGGAGAGGCTCCGCCTAGGCCCGGGCCGCCGTGCTACCATGGGGGCATGGGCGAGCACGGCGCCTTCTGCCCGGTTTACGCCGCCTTGAACCTCCTCCAGGAAAAGTGGACGCTCCACATCGTCCGCGCCCTGTTGGAGGGACCCAAGGGCTTCAACGAGCTGGCCAGGGCCGTGGGCGGGGTGAACCCCGCCACCCTCTCCCAGAGGCTGGAGCACCTGGTGGAGGTGGGGGTGGTGGAGAAGCGGGTGGAGTCCTACATGCCGCCCCGCACCCGTTACAGCCTCACCGAGGCGGGCCGGGAGCTGGAGGCGGTCATTGCCGCCATTGACCGCTGGGCCCGCAAGCACCTCAAGGCCCCGGTGGCCTAGCCGAAGGCCACCTTAGCGGCTACTCCGCTTCCCCTGCCAGGTACTGCAGGTAGTTGGCCAGGCCCATCTGCTGGAGGAGCTCCCGCTGGGCTTCCAGCCAGTCCACGTGCCCCTCCTCGTCCTTGAGGATCTCCGCCACCAGGTCGCGGGTGCCGTTGTCCCCCAGGCTCTGGGCCAGGTTCATGGTCTCGTTATAGCCCCTCACCGCCTGGAGCTCGCCCTCGTAGTCTTTGAAGAGGATCTCCTCCACCGTCTTGCCGATGCGGATCTCGGCGATGCGGCTCACCTCGGGGAAGCCTCGAGGAAGAGGATCCGCTCAATGTGCCGCTCTGCGTGGCGCATCTCGGTGATGGCGTGGGCCTTGAGGTGGCGGGCCAGGGCCTTGAAGCCCCAGTTCTCCGCCATCTCGGCGTGGACCATGTACTGGAGGATGGCGGCGAGCTCCTCGGAAAGCCGCTCCTGTAGGCTCTGGATTACCTCGGGGTGGCCTTTCATATGCCCTCCTCCTCTACTCTACACCCACAGGAAGGAAGGTGAGGCGCCACCCCTGGAAGAGGCTGTGCCGGGGAGCCTTCTCCTTGGGGAAGTCCTCCCGGAAGTGGGCGCCCCGGCTTTCCTCCCGGGCCAGGCCGCCCGGGCGAGGAGGCGCATGAGGAGGAGGAGGCTTCCC
>BBBL01000439.1 GCA_001311545.1 Thermus kawarayensis JCM 12314
CGAGGCGGCCCTGGAGCGCATCAAGAGAGCTCGCCGCCCTCTACCCACCCCCCCGCCCCGCCCCCTGGGCGGAGGGGCGCAAGGAGCCCAAGGAGCCCCTCTACCCCGTGGAGGACCTCTACGGCCTGGTCTCCCCGGACGGAAGCCGCCCCTACGACCTCCGGGAGGTGATTGCCCGCCTGGTGGACGGCTCGGAGTTCCTGGAGTACAAGGGGGGCTATGGGGAGACCCTGGTCACGGGCTTCGCCCGCATCGGGGGGTACCCGGTGGGCATTGTGGGCAACCAGCGCCTCGTCCTCAAGAAGCGAGGGCGGATTGAGGTGGGCGGGGTCATCTACGCCGAGGCCGCCGACAAGGCCGCCCGGTTCATCCTGGAGGTGAACCAGATGAATATTCCCCTTCTCTTCCTCCAGGACGTGACGGGCTTTATGGTGGGGAAGGAGTCGGAGCAGGCGGGGATCATCAGGCGGGGAGCGAAGCTGGTGAACGCCGTCAGCAACTCGGTGGTGCCCAAGATCACCCTGATCCTGGGGGGTTCCTTCGGGGCGGGAAACTACGCCCTTTCGGGCAAGGCCTACGCCCCCCGGTTCCTCTTCGCCTGGCCCAGCGCCAAGTACGCCGTGATGGGCGGGGCCCAGGCGGCGAAGACCCTTCTGGAGCTGGAGGTGGAAAAGCTCAGGCGGGAGGGTAAGGAACCCTCGGATGAGGAGTTAAAGGAGCTCTACGAGCGCATCAAGGGCCGCTACGAGGAGACCCTGGACCCCCGGTACGCCGCCGCCAGGCTCTGGGTGGACGGGGTGATCTTCCCCCACGAGACCCGGAAGTGGCTCATCAAGGCCCTGGAGGCCTGCGCCCTGAACCCCGAGCGGGAGCCCTTCCGGGTGGGGGTCTTCCAGGTGTAGGAGGGCGAGGTGGCCGAGGCAGATGGTGGAGTGCCCCAGGGACGCCTGGCAAGGGTTTTCCCGCTTCATCCCCACCGAGGAGAAGGTGGCCTTTTTGAGGGAGCTTTTGGGAGCGGGCTTCCGCCACCTGGACCTCACGAGCTTCGTCTCCCCCAGGTGGGTGCCCCAGATGGCGGACGCCGAGGAGGTGCTTAAGGCCCTCCCACCCCCGGGGGAGCGCACCTACCTCGCCATCGTGGCCAACGAGCGGGGCCTGGAGAGGGCCCTTTCCGCCCCCAACCTCACCCACGTGGGCTACCCCTTTTCCCTCTCCGAAACCTTCCAGCGCAAGAACACGAACCGCTCCATAGAGGAGTCCTGGCCCCTGGTAGCGGAGATGGTGGAGGAGACCCAGGGGAAGCTCGGCCTCGTGGTCTACCTCTCCATGGCCTTCGGCAACCCCTACGGGGACCCCTGGAGCGTGGAGGGGGTTCTGGAGGCCATGGCCAGGCTGCGGGACCTGGGCGTGAGGGAGATCGCCCTGGCCGACACCTACGGGGTGGCGGACGCAAGGCGCATCCTCGAGGTCCTGAAGCCGCGGTGGAGCGCTTTGGCCCCGAGGGCCTAGGGGCCCACCTCCACGCCAGGCCCGAGGGGGTCTTGGAGAAGGTGGAGGCGGTGCTGGAG
>BBBL01000440.1 GCA_001311545.1 Thermus kawarayensis JCM 12314
CCTCACCCCCCGTCTACCCGGGCCTCGCCCCGGGCTCGGGCCCCGGCCACCTGGCCCTCTTCGGCTACGACCCCTTCCGCTACGTGGTGGGCCGGGGGGCGCTTTCCGCCTTGGGCCTCGGGGCCGACTTCCGGGAGGGGGACGTGGCCTTGAGGGGGAACTTCGCCACCCTGGACGCCGAGGGGAAGGTGGTGGACCGGAGGGCGGGAAGGCCCTCCACGGAGGAGAACCAAAGGGTGATGGCCAAGCTCCGGGAGGCCATCCCCCGCCTCGAGGACGCCGAGGTCCACTTCTACACGGAAAGCGAACACCGCTTCCTGGTGATCCTTAGGGGCGAGGGGCTTGCCGATGGGGTCACGGACACCGACCCCCAGAAGGCGGGCCTCCCGCCCCTACAGGCCAAGGC
This sequence comes from Thermus kawarayensis JCM 12314, assembly GCA_001311545.1. Next base: position 407 of record BBBL01000440.1, read on the forward strand.
CCTGGACGAGGCCTCGGAGAAGACGGCCCGGCTCGTCAACCTGCTCTCGGAGAGGATCCGGGAGGTCCTTAAGGACGAGCCCCGGATGAACGGGGCCCTCTTCCGGGGGGCCTCCAAGAAGCCAAGCTTCCCCCGGATGCAGGAGGTCTACAAGCTCACCCCCGCCGCCATCGCCAGCTACCCCATGTACAAGGGACTCGCCGCCTTGGTGGGCATGGAGGTCCTCCCCGTGGAGGGAGAAGGGGACGTCCTGGAGGGAAAGCTCAAGGCCCTCAAGGAGCACTGGGACCGGTACGACTTCTTCTACTTCCACGTGAAGAAGACGGACGCCATGGGGGAGGACGGGAACTTCTGGGGCAAGGTGGAGAAGATTGAGCTCTTTGACGCCCTCCTCCCCGAGATCCTGAAGCTAGGCCCCGACGTTTTGGCCCTCACCGGGGACCACTCCACCCCCGCCCTCCTCAAGGCCCACTCCTGGCACCCCGTTCCCCTCCTCCTGAAGGCCCCCTATCTGCGGGCGGACGAGGCGAGGCGCTTCACGGAAGGGGAGGCCCTAAAGGGCAGCCTCGGCCACCTGCGGGGGATGGAGCTCATGCCCCTTCTCCTCGCCCACGGGGGGAAGCTCCTCAAGTACGGGGCCTAAAATGGGAAGATGATCCGCCACCGCCTGAGCCTCGAGGAGTTCCAGGCCATCCTGGAGAAGGCCCCAGAGGGGCTCCGCTTGGAGCTTCTGGACGGCGAGGTCTACGAGATGGCCCCCATCGGCAGCGGACACGCCAGCCTGGTGACCTACTTGGCCAAGCAACTGGAAAGGCTTTACGGGGACCGGGCCCTGGTCTACGTGCAAAACCCCTTGCGCCTCTCCCCCACTCCCTTCCTCAGCCGGACCTGGCCTTGCTCAAACCCCGGGACGACTTCTACCGGGCCAGGCTCCCCGAACCCCAAGACGCCCTCCTGGTGGTGGAGGTCAGCTTCTCCACCCGGGAGGTGGACCTCCACGTGAAGCTACCCCTCTACGCCCAGGGAGGCATCCCGGAGGTGTGGCTGGTGGAAGAAACGGGAAACCTGGAGGTGTACCGGGAACCCCGGGGGAGCCACTACCGCCACCGCCTCCTCTTGGAGCCGGGGGAGGAGGTGGCCCCC
>BBBL01000441.1 GCA_001311545.1 Thermus kawarayensis JCM 12314
CATGATGGGGCCCCGGAAAGGGCGGGTGGGGCATGACCGCCGCCGGGGTCCTGGACCCCGCCACGGGGGAGCCCGGGGACTGGACCCCGCCCCGCTACTTCAACATGATGTTCAAGACCTACGTGGGCCCCGTGGAGGAGGAGGCCGCCTTGGCCTACCTCCGCCCCGAGACCGCCCAGGGCATCTTCGTCAACTTCAAGAACGTCCTGGACGCCACGAGCCGCAAGCTCCCCTTCGGCATCGCCAGATCGGCAAGGCCTTCCGCAACGAGATCACCCCCAGGAACTTCATCTTCCGGTGCGGGAGTTTGAGCAGATGGAGATTGAGTACTTCGTCCGCCCCGGGGAGGACGAGCACTGGCACCGCTACTGGGTGGAGGAGCGCCTCAAGTGGTGGCAGGAGATGGGCCTGAGCCGGGAGAACCTGGTGCCCTATGAGCAGCCCCCCGAGGAGCTCGCCCACTACGCCAAGCCACCGTGGACATCCTCTACCGCTTTCCCCACGGCCTCGAGGAGCTGGAGGGCATCGCCAACCGCACGGACTTTGACCTGGGGAGCCACACCAAGGACCAGGAGGAGCTCTCCATCACCGCCCGGGTCCTGAAGAACGAGCACTCCACGGCCCGCCTCGCCTACCGCGACCCCGAGACGGGAAAGTGGTTCGTGCCCTACGTCATTGAGCCCTCCGCCGGGGTGGACCGGGGGGTCTTGGCCCTCCTCGCCGAGGCCTTCACCCGGGAGGAGCTTCCCGGTGGGGAAGAGCGCATCGTCCTCAAGCTAAAGCCCCAGCTTGCCCCCATCAAGGTGGCGGTGATCCCCCTGGTGAAGAACCGCCCCGAGATCACCGAGTACGCCAAAAGGCTCAAGGCCAGGCTGCAGGCCCTGGGCCTCGGGCGGGTGCTCTACGAGGACACGGGCAACATCGGCAAGGCCTACCGCCGCCACGACGAGGTGGGCACCCCCTTCGCCGTCACCGTGGACTACGACACCATCGGCCAGAGCAAGGACGGCACCATCCGCCTCAAGGACACGGTCACCGTGCGGGACCGGGACACCATGGAGCAGGTGAGGCTCCACGTGGACGAGCTGGAGGGCTTCCTTCGGGAGAGGCTTAGGTGGTAAGCTGGGGGTGTCTTCGCGGGGTGCTTTGGGCAGGAACAAGCAACTTCGCAAGCGCTTGGAGGGGTTGGAGTACCAGATCCTTCGGCATCACCAAAAGATTAGGGAGGAGCTGGAAAAGGCCAGTCCCGACTGGGGGTTAATGGCGAAGTGGGAAAGGGAGATCCAAGCATGGGAAGGGGAGCGAAGGCGGCTACTCCGCAGATTGAGAAGATAGTGGGCCTACCTGAACCCATCTGGCAGGAGCTCTTTGAGGAGGTGGACCGCCTCAAGGCGGTGTACCAAAAGCTGAAGCAGGCTCCTCCGGAAGCGCGGAGCGCCTTGGAGAAGGAGGTCCTCCATAGTCTCACCCACCTCTGGGCCCACACCCGGGTCATGTGGGAGGAGCTGGAGCTTACGGACCCTGCGGAGGACGCATGAGGGTGGCGG
>BBBL01000442.1 GCA_001311545.1 Thermus kawarayensis JCM 12314
CCGGAAAGGTCCGGCAAGACCTCCTCCAAAAGGGCCGCCGCCTCCCCCGGCCTCCCCGAGAGGAAGAGGAGGCGGCCCCGCTCCACCCGCTCCTCCAGGGTGGACCCCAAAGCGGCAAGCCCCTCCTCGGGCCTGCCCAAGGCCAGGTGGAGCCGGGCCAAAAGAAGGCGCACCTCCGGGGTGGGGGGAAGGCCCCGGGCCTCCTGGAGGGCCTCCTCGAGGCGGTTCTGGGCCTCCAGGGCCAAGGCCCGAAGGAGCCTGCCCTCCGGGGTCTCCGGCAAGGAAAGCCTGAGCACCTCCCCCGGCTTCCCCCGCAAGAGGAGAAGCCTCGCCCGGAGGGGAAGGGCTTCTGGGTCCTCCCCCAGGCGCTCCAGATAGGCTCCGGCCTGGGCGGCGTCCTTCTTTTCCAAGTGGATGCGGGCCAAAAGGCGCAGGGCGGGCCGGTACCCGGGGTCCTCCACCAGGGCCAGCTCACACGTGGCCTGGGCGCTTTCCAGGGCGCCTTGACGGTAGAGGCGCTCACAACGGGCGTAATACTCCTCTGCCCCCTGGGCCAGGGCCAGGAGGCTCAATACCCACGCAAGCCCCAGGATAAGCCTCATGCCCTCCAGTTTACGCCCGCCCCTTGCCCCAGGCTTTGGACCGGGTATAATCCCCCCGTGAAACGTGCCCTTATCCCGCTTTTGACGAGCCTCCTGCCTTGGCCCTGGCCCAGGCCTCCCAGGTGGAGGCCCTGGTGGACGCCGGGCGGTTCCAGGAGGCCTACGAGATGGGGCTCAAGCTCTCCACCCCCGAGGCCCTGGCCCTGGCGGCCAAGGGCGCCAGCTTCTACGCCATGTACCAGGCCAAGGACGCCGAGAAGCGCACCTGGTTTGAGCGGGCAGAGAAGGCCGCCTCCCAGGCCATCGCCAAGGCCCCCGATTACCCGGAGGGCTACTTTGAGCGGGCCCGGGCCTGGGAAGGCTTTCCCAGTACAAGGGGATCCTCGAGGCCCTGGCCGAGGGACTCGCCCCCAAGATCCGGGGGGATCTGGAAAAGACCCTGAAGCTCAAGCCGGACCACGCCGGGGCCATGGTAGCCCTGGCCCTCTGGCACTTTGAGCTGGTGCAGAAGGCTGGCTGGTAGCCGCCACCCAAGGGGCCGATGGGAGCAAGGTGGAGCCCCTCATGCGCCGGGCCATTGAGCTGGAGCCCGAGGGCATCATCCACCGGGTGGAGTACGCCCGGGTCCTCTCCGCCTGGGGGAAGAAGGAGGAGGCCAGGAAGCAGCTGGAAATCGCCCTTTCCCTTCCCGCCAGGACCGCCGCCGACCGTTACGACCAAGAACGGGCCCGCCAGGAGCTGGCCAAGCTGAAGTAGGCCTCACCTGGGGGTGGGGAGGCGGAGGCCGAGCCTCCGCCCGAAAACCCGGAGGAGGACCGTGGTCAGGGCCCCCAGGAAGAGGGCCCCCTCCGGGTGGCTCCCGTGAAGGCATAGACCACTAAGGCCCCCACCAAGGCCGCCGAGGCGTAGAGGTCCCCCGCCCGGTAGAGGATGCCCGGC
>BBBL01000443.1 GCA_001311545.1 Thermus kawarayensis JCM 12314
CCCAACTCCCCAAGTCTTCCGATAGAACTCCCCAAGTCTTCCGATATCAACTCCCCAAGTCTTCCGATAGGGGGAGGCGCAAACTCCCCAAGTCTTCCGATACCCCAAGGCCCCAACTCCCCAAGTCTTCCGATACCGGGGCAGGGGCTAAAAGGCCCTTCGGGATGGCCTTTTCTGGCAGGGAACCCCTCGGGGCCTAGGGCCACGCCCCAAGTCTTCCGATACCTACTCCCCCAAGCGATTCCGGAAGGAGTCCAGCCACTCCTCCAGGGTTCCCCTGGCCGAGGCCTCTTTCAGCTCCTCCACCAGGGCTTTGGGGTCCAGGACGTCTTCCTCCATGAGGCGGGCCAGGTCCTCCAGCTCTCCCACGCTCACCCGGGAGCGCAGGACCAGCTGGGCCACCTGCAGGGCACGGCGCACCCGGGCGTCCTTGGGCAGGCTCTGCCACTCCCGCTCCGCCTCCTCCTCCACCCGCCTGGCCTCCTCCTCCTCCAGGCGGGCCTGGGTCCTGCGAGCGTTAGGGGAAGGGAGGGCCTGGGCGTACTTGCCGCTCTCGTCCCGGATCACATCCACAAGGAAGCCCAGGCGATTTTTGGGCTTGTAGCCCGAGGCCAGGATGGCCCTGAAACGCTCCACCCGCGCCCGGATGTGCTCCAGGGAGTAGCGGCGGGCCAGGGAGTAGGCGGAGGTGAAGGAAAGCCCCTCGGCCATCAGGAGCTCCACCGCTTCCGCGTCGGGGACGGAGCCCGCTTCCTCGCCGAAGACGTAGACCACGGTTTGGTTCTGGCCCCGGCCCACGTACTCCACCGACTGGAGGTAGCGCCGCTCCAGAAGCTCCTGGTGGGCGGGCTCGAGGGTGCGCCGCACCTTGTCGGGCCGCTTGTGGACGATCTTGCAGGCGGCGGCCCACTCCATGAGGTTCACCTCAAACCGGGGTAGGGGAGAGGGGTTCTCCGGGGAGAAGCGCTGGGCGTCCAGAAGGCGGTAGAGGGCCCGGCTCAGGGGCCTTCTCAGGCTGGCCATGAACTCTATGTCTATGGGCTTCACGTACTGGTTCTTCAGGGAGCGGACGATCTCCTTGGCCAGGGTGATGCGGAGGACGCTGGAACGGTCCAGCTTTCCCTGGGGCGAGCTGGTGTACTCCAGCTTCTCTATGTAGCGAAAGGTGACGCTCTGCCAGCGCCCGTTCTCCCGCCAGGCCTCGGAAAGGACGTAGGTGGCGGTGGTAAGGCGCATCAGGCTCTCCTTGAGGGCGTTGTAGTAGTAGCCCGAGGTGTCCAGGCCCATGAGCTTGAGGATCTGGTAGGGGGTGGCGGTGAAGGTGCCGTCCTCGGGGCTGCCGGCGTTGAAGTAGAGGGCGATGAGGGCCAGGGAGACCTCGTTGTCCAGGCCGTGGGGCACGCCCCCCACCTTCTCGCTGGCGTAGCAGGCCAACTTCACGGGCTTCCCCAGAAACTCAAACTCCTCCTCCCAGGAGGCGTAGCCTCGGGGATGCGCTCCTGGATGGAGATGAGGCCCAGGCGGGCCACGTTG
>BBBL01000444.1 GCA_001311545.1 Thermus kawarayensis JCM 12314
CAGGAGGAGGGGGCGGAGGGGTTTGCGGGCAGGCGGTGAGGAGGAGGGCCACGCCCAGAAGAAGGGCGGGCAGGGCAAGCCGCTTCATGCTCCCCACTATAGCCCCCGGGGCTAGGGCGCGCCTTAAGCCCGGGCTAAGGTTTCCCGAATCCTCTCCGCCAGCTTCTCCAGGAAGCCGAAGAACATGGGCCGTAGTGGGCGAGCTCGTCCCCGTCCGTGGCCGCCACGGGGAAGTCCCAGCCCCGCTCGGCGGCCAGGGCCCTCGCCTTCTCCAGGGGGTTTTTGCCCCAGGGCTTGGGCTCGTAGAGGAAGAGGTCCGGGGCCCTCCGCCGCACCTCCTCCAGGTCGGGGGCGAAGTAGGCCTGGGGCACGTCCAGGAAGATGGGCCGAAGGCCCAGGTGGAGGAGGGCCTGGGCGATGTAGCTCCCCCGGCCCACGGTGATGGGCCCGCCCAGGTCCATCTCAAAGTAAACCCTGAGGGCGAAGCGGTCCTTCAGGGCGGCGTAGCGGAGGGCGAGCTCGTGGGCGAGGGCGGCGGCCTTCTCCTCCAGGTCCAGGAGGTGGCCCAGGGTGGAGAGATTTTCCAAGATGCCGTAAGGGCTCGTGGGCAGGGGCACGGCGTAGACGGGAAAGCCTTCCTCCTTAAGCCTCAGGGCCTGCTCCCGCTGCACCCCGGTGGAGAGAAGGACCAGGTCGGGCTCCAGGCTTCGCAAAAGCTCCAGGCGGGTCTTGGTGTAGGAGGCCACCACGGGGAGGGAGAGGACCTGGGCCGGGCGGTGGCAGAAGGCGCTCCGGCCCACGAGCCTGTCCCCAAGGCCCAGGGCGAAGAGGGCGTCGGTGAGGTTCGGGGCCAGGGAGACGATGCGGAGGAAGCGGTCGGGGAGGTCCAGAGGGCCCAAGAGCTCGTGGAAGACCTTCATCGCCTGAGGTCCAAGGAGCGGGCGTGCCCCTCGAGGCCCTCCGCCCGGGCCAGGAGGGCCCCCTTCTCGGCCAGGGCCCGCACGGCCCCTTCCGCAAGCCCCATCACGGGGATCACCTTGAGGAAGTCCCGCACCGCTAGGCCTCCCTGGAAGCGGGCGGTGCCCGAGGTGGGCATCACGTGGCTAGGCCCGGCGATGTAGTCCCCCAGGGCCTCCGGGCTTCCCTCCCCCAGGAAGACGCCCCCGGCGTTCTGCACCCGGCCGAGCCAGGGAAGGGGGTCGGCCAGGGCCAGGCAGAGGTGCTCGGGAGCGTAGAGGTTGGCGAGGTCCAGGGCCTCCTCCAGGTCCCGGGTGAGCACCAGGCCGCCCCTCTCCAGGGCCCTCCTGGCGATCTCCGCCCGGGGAAGGTCCTGGAGCTGGCGGAAAAGCTCGGCCTCCACCCTCTCCAAGAGGGCCCGGTCCGGGGAGAGGAGCCAGGGCTCGGAGTCGGGGCCGTGCTCCGCCTGGGCCAGGAGGTCGGCGGCGAGGAGCCTAGGAGAGGCGGAGCCGTCGGCCACGATGAGGGTCTCCGTGGGCCCGGCGAGGCCGTCCAGGCCCA
>BBBL01000445.1 GCA_001311545.1 Thermus kawarayensis JCM 12314
CCCTGGTCGCGGAGGACCTCGGGGGCCACAGGGAGGCGGAGGGCGTTGAAGCCAAAGCCTTGAGCTGGGCCAGGAAGTCGGCCACGCTCCGCCCGGACCAGAGGCCGTGCGGCGCCCGGTCACAGGTCTCCAGGCCGAACCAGTTGACCCCGTAGAGGGGAAGGAGGACCCCGTCCTTGTAGACCCCACCGGGCCGGGAGGCGTAGAGGGGCACGGTCTGGCCCGCATCCTTAGGGGGCGGGGAACCCCCCGCGCCCTTCTGGGCAGCGCAACCTCCCAAGCCAGGAGCAAGGAGAGCCAGGCGAGGAAAATCCACCTCATGGTCCTTCCTCAACGGCCAGTCCCAGGGTGTAGCGGGTGGGCAGGTCCAGAAGGCGCCTGGGCCCCTCCGCCTCCAGGCGGTAGAGGCCCCGGGCCCTGGCCGCTGGGTCGGTGCTGGTGACCAAGTAGAGGGCCCCTTTCACGAGGGCCACGCCCCAGGGTCGGGAAGTCCCTTGGCCACCACCTCGGCGAAGCGGTCCAGGTTCTGGGGCTCGGGCACGGGAAGGACGGCGTCCAGGGGAAGGCGCACCAGCCTCCCGTCCCCGTCCTTGCTGCCCGTAAGGTAGAGGTTTCCCTTGCCGTCCAGGGCCAGGCCCCTTATGGGGTTGAGCACCCCGGGCAGGGCAAAGGCCCTCCTCAGCTCCAAGGTGGAGGGGTCCAGGAAGACCACGTAGCCCCAGGTGGTGGCCGCCAACAGGGCCTCCTTGGCGGCGAGGAGGGTCTGGGGGTAGCCGAACTGGCCATGGGGGAAGGCCTTGCGGGCGAGGGGCTCCTCCCCCTCCGGGGCGTACACCAGCACCTCCGGCTCCCCACGGGGCTGCCCCGACCAGTCCACGGCGCTGGAGGCCACGTAGACCTTCCCCTGGAGGAAGGCGACCCCCATGGGGTAGTGGGCCCCTTTGAGGGTCCGGAGCGCCTTCCCCTCCCGGTTCAGTTCCACCACCCGGCCCGCGGGCTTGGGGGCGTCCGGCCGCCCCACGTACTCGGCCACGTAGACCTTCCCGTCCCCATAGGCCACGCTCCACGGCTGCTGGAAGCCCGGCCAGGCCCCCACCACCCGGGGGCCCTGAAGGTCCAGGAGGACCACCGTGCTGTTCCCGGCGTTGCCACGTAGCCCGCTGGCCCAGGGCCAGGCCGGCCGCCAAGACCAGAAGCCAAACCGCCGTCCACAACCCAAACCCTTTCATGGCCTCACCTCCTCATGGGTAGCGAGATCCCGCGCCCAAAGGGCGGCGTACAGGGCGGGGTCCCGCTCACCTTCTACCACTTCCAAGCCCTCCCGGAGGACCAGGGCGGAAAAGACCCCCTTCACCACTGGGCTCCGGAAGACGCTTCCCCAGTAGGCCACCCGCCGGGTGCCCAGCCTTAGGGCCAGGGACTTGGCCAGGAGGAAGAGCTCCCCCGCGGCCCTCTCCAGCACCTCGCGGGCCCCCTGGTCCCCCCCTGGCCAGGCGGTCCCACCTCCTCGG
>BBBL01000446.1 GCA_001311545.1 Thermus kawarayensis JCM 12314
AGCTCCGGTAAGCCTGCCACAGCTCCTCCATGCTGGTAAGGCGGGTGTCGGGGAGGGGGTCGTAGACGAGGAGGTTGTGGACCCTGAGGAGGTTTTTCTCTCCGATGTCCAAGACGGAGAGGCCGCAAGGGTGGATTTCCAGGGGCAGAAAGCTCGGTTGCCGGTGAGGGCGTACGAGAGGAGCGCCCGGATGACGCCGCCGTGGGCCACGAGGAGGAGGGTGTTCCACTCTCGGGCGAGGAGGCGCTCGTAAGCGGGAAGGATGCGTTCCAGGAAGGCACCGTAGGACTCCCCCCCGAGGAAACGCTCCTCGAGGCTTCTGGGGTAAAAGGCTTCCCGGAAGGCCCGCTCCGGATCTGGTAGGTCCTTGAGCCTGCCTGGGCGGATCTCCCGAAACTCGGGCCACGCTTCCACAGGCACCTCCCTGCCGCTGGCCCTCAGCACCAGGGCCAGGGTTTCCTCCGTACGAGGGAGGTCGGTGTGGACGGCGAGGTCCAGGGGAACCTTGCGGAGGAGAGCCCCCACCGCCAGGGCCTGGACCCTTCCCCGCTCCGTGAGCCTTACCCCTTCGGGGGGGACGGGCCTCCCTTGAGGGAAATATTCCACCTCCCCGTGGCGCAAAAGGAGAAGCCGCCTCCTCATGGGTAACGTTCCAGGTACTTGGGGCTGGCCACCTGGAGCTTCCGGGCTACGTGAGCCTTGAGGAAGGAGAGGGTCCCCGGCGGGGCCCTGCCCTCGCGGATCTTTTCCCCTAGAGCCCGCAAGAGCTCCTCCAAAGGTGCCTCGAGGCCCAAAAGGGCCCCGAGTTCCCTCCGGTCTTCCTCCGCCAGGGCCCCTCCCAGAAGGAGCTCCCTCCGGGCAATGCCCAGGGCGTTTAAGGCCACCAGGGTCCGGAAGCGGAGCCGGGGGTCGGTAAGTCCGGGGAGGATTTCTTCTTCCAGGAACTCCCCGAGGGCCTCCAGCAGTTCGTCCAGGTTGGGCCTATCCATGGGTCTCCAGCAGGTAGAGGACCTCGTACTCCATCTCGGAGGCCAGCCTTCCTAGCACGGCGAGTTCCACGCTCCTTTCCTCCCCTCTAAGGTGCCTACGCGCCTGCTTCAGGCTCCGAGCCCCCAGCGCACGTTGCCCAAAACCTCCCACCAGAAGAGTTCCTCCTCCGCAATGCCCTGTCCGGTGAGGGCGTTGTACCGCTCCAGGAAAGGCCCCACCTCCCCGATTCCCCCAAGGCGCTTCCCGTCCTCCCCGAAGCGCCAGGCCCGCACCAGGGGCCAGGCCAGGTCCTCCCGGGGGTCGCCCAGGTGGGCGAACTCCCAGTCTAAGACCGCCACCAGTCCCTCCCCGTCCACCAGGAGGTTCCCGATGCGGAAGTCCCCGTGAACCACCAGGGGAGGAAGCTCCTGGGCGGGTGGTCCAAGAGCCAGCGCAGGCCCCACTCCAGGGCGGGGTGAGGTTCCTGAAGGCGTCCAGGTCCCGGTAGGCCTCTTCCAGGGCGGCCCGCCAGGAGG
>BBBL01000447.1 GCA_001311545.1 Thermus kawarayensis JCM 12314
CCTGGCGGTCTTCCCCTTTGGCCTGGAGGCTTCCCCTCCGGTGGGGGCCCGCCTCCTTTCCGGGCGGCAGGTGGCCCTGGTGGAAGGCCCCCTGGAGGCCCTCTTCCCCCTGGCCGTGGAGGAGGGGGGGTACCTGGGGGTGCCTCGAGGCTTCCGGGAAGCCCTGGACGACCTGGGGTAGGGAAGCCCCCTTCGGGCCCCTAAAGGGAGGCCCATAAGGCCAAGGCGACAAAGCCCAGGGCGCCCACCCCCAGGGTGAGGAGGGCGGCCTTCCGGGTCTTGGGGAGGATCACTCCCAGAAGAAGTCCCGTGAGGCTCACCAGGGCCAGGAAGAGGGCGGAGAGGTCCAGGAAGACCTTCCAGCCCCCCCTTGTGTCCCTTCCCTTGTGCAGGTCGTTGAGGAGGGCCACCAGGCCGTGTTCCGTCACCACCAGCCGGTAGGCCCCCGTTTGGGGGTCCACCTGGGCGTCGGCGGCGTAGCCTGGGGCCCGGAAGGAGATCCAGGCCTCCCCGCCGCTTTCCCCGTGGTCCGCCACCTGCCCCCTAAGGCCCAAGGCCCGCAGGTCCTCCGCCAGGCGGAGCCAGTCCAGGCCCTTTCCCTCCCCATAGGGGGCCCCGGGCAGGGTGCCGGAAGACTTCCTCGGGCTTCCCTCCCCGAACCACTCCGGGTGGTTCAGGGTGAGGCCGGTGACGGCGAAGAAGAGAAGGGTGAGGAAGGCGAGGAGGGAGAGGTAAAGGTGCAGGGTGCGGCTTAGGGTGTAAAGCCGACTCCGCCAGGGATGGGCCCTGGGCCTAGGCTTTCCGGCCGTAGTCAAGGGCCACCTCCTGGAGCTCCCCCTTAAGGGAGTAGGCCCGCTGGAAGGGCTTGTCCAAAAGTTCCACCTTTTCCCGGAAAAGCTCGTAGGGACCGTGCTCCCGGGCGTACTCCACGCAGACGTAGTAGGGGCCCTGGGGCACGGGCCTTCCCCTCTCGTCCTTGCCGTCCCAGGCCACCGTGTACCGCCCTGGGGGGCGGGTGGGGCCGGAGAGGGTGCGCATGGCCTGCAGGTCCCCTAAAAGGTAGTAGCGCCTTAGGGCGTCCCACCACCTCTCCCCCTTCCCCGGCATGAGGAAGAGGGCCAGGTCCTCACCAGGTTGCCCCGCTCGTCCTCCACGTAGCCGCCACGTAGGGGGCCCGGTAGCGGAAGCCCCCGCCCTGGTAGGCGAAGGCCACCTGGAGCTGGAACCCCTGGGGCCAGGGCTTCCCCGCCTGGGCCCGGGCGAGGCCCAGGGCCAGGGTTCCCGAGACCACCCTGAGAAAGCTTCTCCGGCTGTAGTAGCGCTTGAGCATCCTTCCCTCCTTATGGGCCTTCCACGGGGCCAGCGGGGCTAAAGAGGACCCCCTTGGCGCCAAAGGCCCGAAGCAAAGGCCAGGCCGCCTCCCCCAGGACGAAGAGGGCCTTGGCGAGGCCGTCCGCCAAGAGGGCGGAAGGGGCCAGCACCGTGGCCTGGAGGCCG
>BBBL01000448.1 GCA_001311545.1 Thermus kawarayensis JCM 12314
TGGGCCTGGGTGGGGGCCAAGGAGGGGGGGCTGGTCCTCCTCGCCCTCCACAGCCTGGAGGAGGCCGCCCTGGCCCGGCACCTGGTCCTCCTGAAGGGGGGGAGGCTTTTGGAGGAAGGCCCCCCCGGGAAGCTTTTGGGCCAGAGGGGAGAACGCCTCCCCTGGCTAATGGAGGTGCTCTATGAGGAATCGGCGTGAAGCGCTCAAGGTTTTGGGTGGCTTGGTCCTGGCCTCCCCCGTCCTGGCCCAGATGGGCCACGGGGACCAGGGCATGGGGGCGGCGCCGGCCAAGGGGGCCTTGGTGCCGCCCAAGCCCATTCCCTGGGAGGCGGGGAGCTGCGCCTTCTGCAACATGCCCCTTAAGACCCCGGAAGCAGTGGCGGGGGCGCACCTTCCCCCAGGGGTTCTTTGAGCAGACCTACAGCCAGATCGCTTTCGCCGAGCCCCGCCCCGCGCCCCACGACCCCAAGCAGGCGGTGGGCGCCCTCCACTTTGAGAGCCTCGCCTGCATGGTGAACTACGCCTGGGTTCACGGCCTGAGGGATGGGGAAGGGGCTACCTTCTACGTCACCGACCGGGGAGCTTACGATCCCGCCCGCCCCCAGGAGACGGTCCGCCTCGTCCCCGCCCGCTCCGCCACCTACTACTGGGGGGAGAGGATGATGGTGGTCATGAACGCTAGGCTCCTGGCCTTCGCCAGCGCAAGGCAGGCCCAGGAGTTCGCCGAGAAGCACAAGGCCCAGCACGGCCGCCAGCGCTTCTACAGCTTCCAGACCCTCTGGGACCTCGCCCCCTTGCCGGAGATGAACCTGGTGGCCCTTCTGGCCCAGCACGCGGGGCTTTTGCGGTAACCTCTTTCCCATGGAGCGGCGCCGATTTCTCCGCTGGGCCACGGGCGGTCCTCCTGGTCCTCCTTCGGGCCCAGGCGGCCCCCCGGGACCTCAGGGTGGGGGTGGAGGCCTGCCCCTACTGCTTCATGACCATCCTGGACGCCCGCTACGCCGCCCAGGCCCTGAACCCCCAGGGCAAGGCCTTCTTCTACGACGACCCCGCCTGCCTCCTGGACCAGCTGAACGGCTGGGGGGGGCCGAGGCTTCAGGCTAGGGAGGTGTACCTGGCGGACTTCGGCCGGAGCGAGAGGACCCGGGCCTTTTGGGTGGAGGCGGAAAAGGCCCTCCTCTACCACAACTCCAGGATCCGCACCCCCATGGGCTCGGGCCTCCTCGCCTTCGGGAGCCGGGAGGGCCTGGAGGCCCACCTGAAGGACCGGCCCGAGCGGCGGGGCGGCCGCATCCTCACCTGGAAGGAGGCCCTGGAGGAGGGCAGGAAGAGGACCTGGGTGCCCACCGACTTCTTCCCGCCTCCCCCTAAGGTGCCATGACGGGCTTCTTCCTCAAGGAGACGGCCCGCAACCCCTGGGCGGCGGGCCTCCTCCTCCTGCCCCCCCTCCTGGCCCTGGGCTTCCAGGGGCGGGGGGGAAGGGGTGGGGCTGG
>BBBL01000449.1 GCA_001311545.1 Thermus kawarayensis JCM 12314
GCCATGGAGGCCCGGACCTCCTCCAAGGCCGCCTCCCGGCCCCGCCAGCCCGTGACCTTCACCCACTTGCCCTTCTTGGCCTCCAGGGCCTTGTAGGTTTCAAAGAAGTGCTGGATCTCCTGCTTCACCCCTTCGGGGACGTCGCCGATGTCCCGGATGTGCTCCAGGCGCTGGTCCTCGTGCACCACCCCCAGGATCTTGGCGTCCCCGCCCTTCTCGTCCTCCATGAGGAGGAGGCCCACCACCCGCACCTCCACCACCACGCCAGGAAGGAGGGGGTAGGTGGAGAGCACCAGCCCGTCCAGGGGGTCCCCATCCTCGGCCAGGGTGGAGGGGATGAAGCCGTAGTCCCCTGGGTAGAACTGGGCTCCCGGCAGGACCCGGTCCAGCTTGACCACCCCCAGCTCGGGGTCGTACTCGTACTTGTTCCCTGAGCCGCGGGGCACCTCGATGACCATGTGGACCACCTCGGGAGCGCCCTTTCCCACGGGAAGCTCTTCAGGTTCGCCATAGCCCCCCCATTATACGAGGGCCTCCGCCCGGTCCGTGACCAGGGCCTCCACCCCCCAGGCCGCCAGGGCCTGGGCCCGGGCCCTCTCGTTCACCGTCCAGGCCAGGACCGGTAGCGGGCCCGAAGCCGGGCCACCTCCTCCGCCGTGAGGAGGCCCTCCCAGGGGTGCACCCAGGCCACCCCCAGGCAAGGGGCGAGCTCCAGGGCCTCGGGCTTCTCGTAGAGGAGACCCAGGGGCCCCACCCCCAAGCGCCGGAGGCGCACCAGGGCCAGGGGGTCAAAGGAGCTCACCCACACCTGGGGGAGGGGTACCGGGCCAGGAGGCGGGCCAAGGCCTCCTCCCGGCCGTCGGTCTCAGGGGGGAGGCTTTTGAGCTCCACGTTGATCCAGACCCGGGGGAACGCCCTCAGGACGGCCTCCAGGGTAGGCACGTAAGCGGGGAGCTCCCGGGAGGTCAGGGAGGCCAGGGGAAGGCCTCCAAGGGTGAAGTCGTGGTGGACCACCAGCACGCCGTCCCGGGTGAGGTGGACGTCCAGCTCAAACCCGTCCAGGCCGGCCTCGAGGGCCTTGGCGAAGGCCTCCAGGGTGTTCTCCCGCACCCCCTGGGCGAGCCCGCGGTGGCCTAAGCGAAGGGGCACGGGGGAAGTATACAATGGGGCCATGGGCAAGTATGAAGAAGCCTTTTCCCGCACGGGGGAGCAGGCCCTGGCCCGTTTGGAAGGGCCGGGGGGGTTCCTGGCCGTGACGGAGGCCCATCTGGTCTACGTGGACGATGACGGGATCCAGCGCCTGGACCTGGCCCGCATCCGCCGGGTGGGCCGGGGGGAAGGGGGGACCCTCCTGGTCCAGGGAGAGGAGGCCTCCTTGTCCATCCCCTTGAAGGCCTTCCCCGTGGAGGAGCTGAAGGGTTTTCTGGAAGGCCTCAAGCCCCACGTGGCCCGGGCCCGCAAGGCCACCAGCGCCCCCA
>BBBL01000450.1 GCA_001311545.1 Thermus kawarayensis JCM 12314
GGCCCGAAAGGAGACCGGAAACCCCTCCCACCAAGAGGAGAAGCCGCCCCGCGGGCAGGCCCAGGTAGCGGGCCGCGGAGGGGTTCTCCCCGAAGACCCTCAGGGCGAAGCCCAAGGGGGTGCGGAAAAGTAGCCCCTGCAAGGCCAAGGCCGCCCCCACCCCCAGGAGGAGGGTGGGCCAGTGGACCAAGGTGTCCCCCAGACGGGGCAGGTCCGCCGCCTGGGGAAAGCGGTCGGTGTAGAGGAAGCCGAAGACCAGCTGCCCCTTCCAGGGCCCCGCCACCAGGTAGACCACCAGGTAGTAGGCCAGGTAGTTCTGCATGAGGGTGGTGAGGATCTCGCTGGCCCCGAAGCGCACCCTAAGCCCAGGCGGCCAGCCCCCCCACAAGGCGCCCAAGAGCCCCCCAGGAGGAACATGAGGGCAAAGTCCAAGGCCCCGGGGGAAGGAAGAGGGCCACGTAGGCCGCCCCCACCGCCCCCAGGAGAAGCTGCCCCTCGGCGCCGATGTTGAAGAAGCCCACGCGGAAGGCGAAGGCCAGGCCGGAGCCAATGAGCAGCAGGGGTATGGCCCGCCGGGCGATCTCGGAAAGCCCCAAGGGATCGGCCAGGGGGAAAGGAGAATCCCAAAGGCCCGCAGAGGGGAAACCCCGTAGGCGAGAAAGAGGAGGGCCAGGAAGAAGAGGGCGAAAAGCAAAAAGGCGGCGTAGGTCAGGGCCACCTTCCCCGGGGAAGGCGCGGGGTCCAGCTCCAGCCTCATGCCTGCCCCTCCGTCATCATGCGGCCCAAACGCTCCCGGCTCGCCTCCTCCCGGGGGATGGGCCCCACCAGGCGGCCGTGGTACAGGGCCGCCACCCGGTGGGAAAGGGAGAGGACCTCCTCCAGGTCCTCGCTCACCAGGAGCACCGCCCCTCCCTCCCGCACAAGGTCCAAAAGCCTTCCGTGGACCTCCTCCGCCGCCCCCACGTCCACCCCGTAGGTAGGGTGCATGGCCAGGACGAGCCGGGGACCCTCCTTGAGTTCCCGGACCAGGATCACCTTCTGCACGTTTCCACCGGAAAGAAACCGCAGGGGAGTCCGGGGGGAGGGGGCCTGGATGCGGTGGCGGCGCATGAGCTCCTCGGCGTCCTTCTCCATGCGCCCGTAGTCCAGAAGGCCCCGCCGGGCGTAGCGGAAGTAGGTGCGCAGGGCCAGGTTTTCCGCCACGCTCATCCCCGCCACCACCCCCGTGCTCCGTTCCTCGGGGATGTGGGCCACCCCCAGGGCAAAAAGCCGGGCCGGGTCCTGGGGAAGCGGGCTTCCCCCAAAGCGCACCCGGCCCCGGTAGGGGCGGAGCCCGGCCAGGGCCTCGAGGAGCTCCTTCTGCCCGCTTCCCGCCACCCCGGCGATGCCCAAAACCTCCCCGGCCCGCAAGGCGAAGGAAATCCCCTGCAGGGGAAAACCGTGCCGGAGAACCAGGAGGTTTTCCA
>BBBL01000451.1 GCA_001311545.1 Thermus kawarayensis JCM 12314
CGGGAGTTCGCCCTCCTCCTGGAGGCCAACCTCCACCGCAAGGGCCAGGGCCCTGGGCCTGGAGGAGGGCCCCTTCCGGGTGCGGCCCCTGGGTTTCCGGCCGGGCCACAAGCGCCTGGAGCGGTACAAGGCACCTGGTGGAGGGCTGGATGGGCCGTTACCGCCTGCAGGGCGCCCCCCACCTGGTGCGCCTGGCCCTCCTCACGGGCCTCGGGTCCAAGAACAGCCAGGGGTTCGGGTTCGTGCGGGAGGTGGAGGGATGCTGAGGGCCCTCCTCGCCCTGGGGCGGGCCCTGGGGGGCGGCCTGGAGGCGTACGTCCAGCCCGCCAGGGGCCTTCTCTACCTCCTGGACCTCCACCCCAGGAGCAAAAGGGCCCGCCTCCAGCGCTACCAGCTGGACGAGGAGCAGAGCCGCCGCTTCCTCTGGGGTGGGGGACCCCCCGGCCAGCAACGCTCCCCGGGACCGGGCCACCACCCGGAGGCTCGCCTACCTCTTGGGGCAGGTCCCCACCCGCTTGGCGGAGGACCCCCGCCTCGAGCCCCTGCTCCGGGGGCTCCTCTGGGACCCGGAGAGGCCCGGGGGCAGGGCCGCCTCCTCCTGGACCTGAGGGACTACGCCTGGAGGGGGCGGAAGACGCCCGGGCGGAGCCTTCCGGGTGGAGGGGGGAAGGCTCTTGGTGGAGGAGGACCTTTGGTCCCATCTGGAGCCCAAGGACCGAAACGCCGGGGGGCTTGCCCAACGCATGGCGGCGGTCCTGGAAAGGGCCTGGGGCGTGGAGACGCTGGGAGGGGGGAGACGGTCCTCTTCAGCCTGGCCCTGGAGGGCAAGCCCCTGGCCGAGTTTCCCCAGTACCGGGACTACCTGCGCCGCCTCCTGGAGGGGGAGAAGCGGTTCCGGGAGGGGGTTACGGGCCTCTGCACGCCTGCGGCCGGGAAGGGGTGCCCGTGGTGGGGCACTTCGCCGACTTCCAGCTCAAGTTCTACATCACCGACAAGAAGGGCTTCGCCCCGGGGGTCCGGGAGGAGGCCTTCCCTCAGGCCTACGCCCTCTGTCAGGAGTGCTTCCAGGACCTTCAGGTGGGGGAGCGCTTCGCCCTGGAGCGCCTCACCCTCCGCTTCCTGGGCACGGAGGCCCTGGTCCTGCCCGAGGCGGACCCGGAGCCCGAGAGGCTTTCCCTCCTCCTGGAGAGGCTTCTCGCCAGGTGCGGGGGCTTGAGCGCCTCGAGGCCTGGCGGGAGTTCCTGGGGCGGGCACAGGGAGGTGGGAGGAGGTGGGCTACCTGGGCTTCCTCCCTCCTCCTCTTCCGCAGGTCCCAGGCGGCCACCAAGGCGGAGGAGGTCCTCCTGGAAGTCCCCCCCTCCCGGTGGAGGCCCTCTTTCAGGCCATGGAGGAGGCGGTGGAAAGGGGCTTCCGGGTGGAGGGGCTCGGGGACTGGCTCTACCTCCTGCCCCTGG
>BBBL01000452.1 GCA_001311545.1 Thermus kawarayensis JCM 12314
GGACCCTGGGGGGGCTGGCCACGATGACCTCCCCCACCCCGGCCACCTTGGCGGGCACCACGGTCATGAGGAGGCTGGAAAGGAGGGGGGCGCTTCCCCCGGGCACGTACACCCCCACCCGGGAGAGGGGGCGCACCAGCTGGCCCAGGACCCCGCTTCCGTCCGCCCGGAGAAACCCTCCCCGGGCCTCCTCCCGGTAGAAGGCCTCAATGCGCTCCCTGGCCGTTTCCAGGGCGTCCCGCAGCTCCTCGTCCAGGTCCTCGTAGGCTTCCCGCCAGGCCTTTTTGGGGACCTCCTCCACGGGGTGGCCGTCCAGGTCCAGGCTCAGGCGGTCCAGGGCGGGGTCCCCCTCCTCCCGCACGGCCTCGAGGATCCCCCGGACGATCTCCTCCACCGTGGGGTCAAAGGCCAGGCCCCGCCGGGCGAAGCGCTCCCGTACCTCCTCCGCGCGGTAGATCATGCCCCTACTATACCCAGCGGCGGCGCCTCTTGGGCTCCTCCACGCCCTCCAGCACCGCCTCAAACACGTGGTCCCCCACCTGCTGGGCCAGGCGCACGGGAAGGCCCTCCTCCACCTGGACCAGGGTGAGGCCGGGGCGGAGGCGGAAGTGCTGGCGCGCCCTTCCCCCCACCTCCACATCGGAAAGGCGCTCCACATAGACCCGCCCCCCGGGCATGGGAAAGCGCGCCACCTCCCCGGGCTCCAGGGAAAGCCGGGGCAGGGCGAGGAGGAGGGAAAGGGGATCGTGGTAGGGCACCAGGTAGGGCAGGGCCAGGCTCTCCTTTCCCTGGGTGACCAGGACCAGGCCCTCCTCCTCCAGGCGCTCCACGGTGAAGACCCGGGCCTCCCTGGCCTCCACCCGCTCGGAGAAGTAGCGGGAAAACCCTTCCCTATCGGTTTCCGTCTGCCAGCGCTGGCGGGTGCGGGAAAGGGGCAGGTTCACCTCGGCCACCAGGGTGGCCTTGGCCCCTTCCCCCTGGGGGCGGACCTCCAGCCTCCCCTCCCCCGCCCTTTCCCCGGCGAAGTGGTAGCGGTAGAGGTAGGTGGCGGGGCGCTCGGTCATGGCCCTAGCGTACCTTGATGGTGAGGGGGGGGGCCCGGCACCTCCAGGAGGTAGTCCACCGGGTCCCGCCCCGGCACGCGGATCCTCAGGCGGTACACCCCCCTCTGGTCAAACTCCACCCGGCCCGGGGCGGTGAGGAGGACCCGCCCGGGGGCCATGCGGGAGCCTCCGGCACCTCCAGGAGCACCACCTCGGCCTTCTCCGTGGGCGGGTCGGTGCGGAACTCCATCACGTACCCCTGGGAGGCAGGGGATGGGGGCCGGGCGAGGAAGAGGCCCAGGCCCAGGGCCAAGAGGAGGAGGCCCCAAAGAAGCCCCCGCCCGCCCCCTCCGAGGGCCTCTTGGGCTCCACCACCGGGAAGGAAGGCCCCTCTCCCTCCTCGATGCGGATG
>BBBL01000453.1 GCA_001311545.1 Thermus kawarayensis JCM 12314
CCTTCAGGCGCCGGGCCTGGACCTCTATGAGCTCCACCAAGGGCTTGCGGAAGCCAAGGGGGTGGGTCATCTCCTCCCGCAGACGCTCCTCCACCAGGGCGATGAGCCGCTTCCGCCCCTCCTCCTTCAGGTACACGCCCCCCTCCCGCACCTCAGCGTGGGAGGGGGTGAGGAGTCCCCGCCGGAAGGCGGAGAGGACCACCTGGTCCACGGCGGGCACCCGGAACTCCTCCATGAGGTCCAGAGCCAGGGCCGGGCTCCGCCGCCCCTCGGCGTGGAGAAAGCCCACCTCGGGGTGGAGCCCAGCCAGCCGCACCGCCACCAGCGTCCGCCCGAGGAGCAGGGCGTACCCGTAGGAGAGGGCGGCGTTCACCGGGTCCCTGGGCGGTCTACGGGTGCGGCCCGAAAAGCCATACTTCCCAAGGAGCCGCTCCAGTCCCGGAAGTAAGCCCGGCTGCCCTCACCTCGGCGCCCCGGAGGCGCTCGAGGCCCGTGACCCTTTCGGCCCGGGCCAGGGCCTCCGCACGTCCCCCGCCTCGGGAAGGCGCTGGCGTTCCAGAAGGGTCAGGGCCGAACGGAGCTTGCCTGCCACGAAGGCCTGGGCCAGGGGTAAAGCCTCGGCGGAAAACTGGGCCCGGAGGTGGCCTGGGTGGGGGTCGGGAAAAGCCCCCGCCACCCCGTGGAGGAAGCCCTCCAGGGAGTAGAAGAAGACCGGCACTCCCTGCCGCAGAAGGAAGACCATGGCGGGGGTGGAGAGGCGCACGTTGCCCCAGACGGCCACGGAGCGCACCTGCCGGGCGGGAAAGCCCGCCACCTCCACCCCGTTCTCTTCCAGAAGAAGCCTCCCCTGCCGGAGGCGCAGGGTGCCCCCCTGGTGGGTGAGGTGCAGGGTCACGGTTAGAACTTGGGCCAGGGGGGAAGGGGCCTAAGGCGCTCGTCCAGGCCCGTGAGGAAGTCCCGCAGGCGCTCGTAGTCCTGGTCAACCAAAGCGCACATTACTGCGCGCCGGCCCTCCACCAGGATGAGGACCTAGGCCAACCCTCCACCCCTCCCACGGTCCCCCGAAGCCGCTTTCCTGTCCGGGAAACGCATTGAGGACGGGCTTGAGGGAGAGAGATCTCTCGGCACCTCTCGCCCGAGGAGGGGAAGGAAGAGACCTACCCTCAAGACCCACCAGGGATTAACACCGGAAGAGTTCCTTCCATAGGTAAACCCCTTCCGGCTCCCTGGAGAGCCCTGAAGGCTTGAAAGCAAGGAGAGGTAGCGCTCGACTTTCCCGATCTCCCGGGAAAGCCTTCGCTTGAGGTAGGGGTTGGGCTCCGTATTTTTCTTCTCCCGGAGTTCCTGGACCCTGGAGGCGTAGAAGCCCTCGGCGTAGGCGAGGAAGGATTCGTCGGAGAGAAGAGCTTGGTAGCCCTCAGGAAGCCTCTCCTGGAATCCCAGAGCTCTTCT
>BBBL01000454.1 GCA_001311545.1 Thermus kawarayensis JCM 12314
ACGAAGAGGACCCTTTCCGGCCTCAGGGGCTTTCCCAGGGCCTCGGCCACCCGCTCCGCCACCTCCTCGGCCAGGGCCTCCGAGGGGGTGAAGCCGGGCTTCAAGGCGGCGAAGAGGACGATGGCCTCGCCCTTTACCGGGTGGGGCACCCCGATGGCCGCGGCCTCCCTTAAGGCAGGGTGGCGGGTGGCGGCGGTCTCCACCTCGGCGGGGCCCACCCTTTTCCCCGCCACCTTCAGGGTGTCGTCGGAGCGGCCCAGGATGAAGAAGTGCCCCTCCTCGTCCAGGAGGGCCAGGTCCCCGTGGACCCAGACCCCGGGGACCTTGTGGAAGTAGGTCTCCAGGTAGCGGGCCTCGTCCTGCCAGAAGCCCCGGGTCATCCCCGGCCAGGGGGCGAGGACGGCCAGCTCCCCCACCCTCCCCACCACGGGCCTTCCCTCCTCGTCCAAGACGGCGGCCTTCATGCCGGGAACGGCGGTGTTGAAGCCCATGGGCTTGATGGGCCGGAGGAGGACGTTCCCCAGGATCCCGCCCGCCACCTCGGTCCCGCCCGAGTAGTTGACGATGGGGAGGCGCCCACCCCCTGCCGTGCGGAAGAACCAGAGGTAGGCCTCGAGGTTCCAGGGCTCCCCGGTGGAGCCCAAGACCCTCAGGGAGGAGAGGTCGTGGGCCTCCACGGGCGCCTCCCCGAAGGGGATGAGGGCCCGCACCAGGGTGGGGGAGAGGCCCAGGTGGGTGATGCGGTGGGCCGCCACCATGCGCCAGAGGCGGTCCGGGCCCGGGTAGTCCGGCGCCCCGTCGTAGAGGAAGACCGTGCCCCCCAGGATGAGCCCCCCCAGGATGGCCCAGGGGCCCATCATCCAGCCCAGGTCGGTGAACCAGAAGAGGCGGTCCGCCTCCCTGAGGTCAAAGAGGAGGGCCATGTCCAGGGCGGCCTTCAGGGGGAAGCCCGCGTGGTAGTGGACCGTGCCCTTGGGGCGGCCGGTGGTGCCGGAGGTGTAGATGAGCAGGAAGGGGTCCATGCTCTCCATCTCCTCCGGGGGGAGGGCCTCCCCCGAGAGGCCCCGGTAGTCGGCTTCCCCCGCCTCCAGGGGAAGCCCCAGGCGGCGCACCACGAGGAGCTTCTCCGTCCCGGCGAGGGCCTGGGCCTTGCGGGCCTCGAGGAGGAGCTCCACCCTTCTCCCCCGCCTTAGGAAGCCGTCCTGCACGGCCAGGAGCTTGGCCCCGGCGTCCTTGAGGCGGAGGGCCGCGGCTTCGGCGGCATAGCCGGAGAAGATGGGGATGGCCATGGCTCCCATCCAGGCGGTGGCCAGGAGGAGGATGGCGGCCTCCAGCCCCATGGGCATCCAGAGCCCCACCCGGTCCCCCCGCTTTACCCCCAAGGCCTTGAGCCCCGCCGCTACCCGGGCCACCTCGGCCTCAGCTCGCCGTAGCTCAGGGCGCGGACCTGG
>BBBL01000455.1 GCA_001311545.1 Thermus kawarayensis JCM 12314
CGGTGGCCAAGGTCTCGGGCCGTTCCACCGGGCGCCCGAGGACGAGGGGCGCCGCCCCCGCCGCCTGGAAGCCCAGCATCTTGGGAAGCCTTGTGGCCCTCCCCAGGGCGAAGTACTCCTTGTACCCCATCCAGTGGGCGGTGATGTTCCCGGCGTTCCCCACGGGAAGGGCGTGGTAGTGCGGGGCATCGCCCAGTTCGTCCACCACCTCAAAGGCCAGGGTCTTCTGGCCCTCCAGGCGATGGGGGTTCACCGAGTTCACCAGGGCCACGGGGTAGGCCTCCGTGAGCTTTCGGGTGAGGCGGAGGGCGTCGTCAAAGCTCCCCTCCACCTGGACGATCCTGGCCCCGTGCACCAGGCTCTGGGCCACCTTGCCCAGGGCCACGTACCCCGCCGGGAGGACCACGATGGCCCGGATCCCGGCCCTTGCGGCGTAGGCGGCGGCGGAGGCGGCGGTGTTCCCGGTGCTGGCGCAGGCGATGGCCTTCGCCCCCGCCTCCACCGCCTTGGAGACGGCCAGGGTCATCCCCCGGTCCTTGAAGCTCCCCGTGGGGTTCAGGCCCTCGTACTTGGCGTAGAGGCGGATGCCCCACCTCCTCGCCTCCTCGGGGCTTCAGGGGGATGAGGGGGTGGAGCCCTCCAGGAGGCTTATGACCGGTGTTCTCTCCGAGACCGGGAGGAGGTTGCGGTAGCGCTCTATGAGGGCAGCCGCATGGCCCTATGCTCCGGCTCCCAGGCCCCGCCGTCAAGGGAGGAAAAGGCCCCGGGTTTCCAGGACGAAGCCGGGAAGCTCGGGGTCCAAAGGCACCCGTTCCGGCCCCCGGTGGCGCTCCACCCCCCCCGGGCGGAAGACCTCCACCCCGTGGGCGTAAGGTCCAAAAGGACCACGAGGCGCACCCCGTTTTTCAGGTACCAAGCCCCCTTCTCCCGCAGCTCCTCCAGGCTTTGGCTCCGGGAGCGTACCTCAAAGACCGCCTCCGGGGCTAAGGGAGGAAACCCTTCCCGCTCCTCCGGGGAGAGGGCCCGCCACCTTTCGCCCCGGAGGAAGGCGGCGTCCGGGGAGAGGACCGCGCCGTCGGGGAGCTTGAACCCCGTGGAGGCGTCAAAGACCACCCCTAAGCCCCGCGCCTCGTTCCAGCGGTAAAGCTGCCCGAGAACGGCGGCGCTGATGCGCCCGCTCTCGCCACCTGTAGGGGACACGGCTAGCCTCCCGTCGGCCAGGCGCTCAAACTGCCAGCCGGGGTTCCGCTCAGAAAGGAGGCGGAGTTCCTCATCGCTCACGGGGCGCAGGAGGTCCAAAAGGGGCACGGCCTCATTCTACCCCCGGCCAGGGGCTTCCCTCCTCCAAAGGGGGCCTCGCCCGGGGAGCGGGCAGGTGCCCCGGGGCCCCGGAGAGGAAGCGGAGGAGGTCGGCGAAGAGGCCGCTGGCCGTGG
>BBBL01000456.1 GCA_001311545.1 Thermus kawarayensis JCM 12314
CCCTCACGGAGGAAGTGCGGGCGGGTGTCTCCCTCACCGCCAGCCCGTCTCTGGGAGGGCGCTTCGGCCTGGAATACCGGCCCCTGCCCCTGCCCCTCACCCTGCGGGCAGGGGTGGGTTACCAGGGGGGGCCCGCCGCCGATTTGGGCTTCCGCCTCCGCCTGGACGGGTTAGAGCTGGGAGGAGGTCTCTCCTATCTGGTCCAAGGGGCCGCCTCCCTCCTCTACCTGGCTACCGGGAGCGGGACTACAGCGTGCGGGCCGCCCTCTCTTTCTCCCCCACCGCGAGGACCCTTCTCTTGGCGGGGGAAGGCCGCCTGGAAGGCCTGGAGGGAAGCGCCCAGCTGGGCTATGACTTTCTCGCCCAAAAGCCCGAGGCCCAGGCCGCCCTCCTCTACCGCCTGCCCGAGGGGTTCGGGCTGGGCCTCCTCGGGGGGTACCGCCAGGGGGTGCTCTCCTGGCAGGCCCTAGGGTGATGGAGGTCAAGGGCGGCTTCAACACCCCCGAGGAAGTGGTCCAGGCCTTTGGAGGCCGGGCCACGGGGTACGTGGAGGGGGTGGTCTTCCACGATCGTAACCGGGACGGGGTGCGCAACCTGGACGAGCCCCCCCTCCTTGGGGCCCGGGTGCGGGTGGGGGCCCTCGAGGCCCAAAGCGACGCCGGGGGCCGCTACCGCTTGGAGCTTTACCCCGGGGTCTACCGCTTGGAGGTGGGGGGCCTGGAGGCCAACCTGGCCCTACGCCGCGTAGTGGAGGCCCGGGTGGAAAAGGGGAAAACCCTACCCCTAGACCTGCCCATGGAGACCGTAGTGGGTCTTCAGGGACAGGTCTACCTGGACGAGAACCGCAACGGCCAGCGTGACGAGGGGGAAGCCATAGTCCCCTACGCCCGGATACGGTTGCAGGGCCCCGAGGTCCGCACCGCCCTGGCGGACGGCCGGGGTAGCTTCGTGGTGGGTGGCCTCCTCCCGGGGCGGTACACCCTGAGCCTGGACCAGGAGCCTGGGGCGCCTGCAGGAGCCTGGGGAACCCCTGGTCCTGGACCTGGAACCCGGCCCCATGCCCCAGGTGGCCCTGGCGGCCAGGCCGGTGGTGCGGGAGGTGGTGCGCACCCTCACCGAGGAGACCCTGGGGGTGGTCCTCCTCCCCCTTCCCTCCTCCCTCCCCCCGGGAGCAGAACTCCCCCTCAGGGCCAGGTGCAAGGAAGCCCCGAGGGGGTGGTGGCGGAGGTCTTGGGGCGCACCTACCGCTGGCCCCCCTGGAAGAGGGGATCTGGGGTGGGTATGTGCCCGTGGCAGGAGAGGGCATTTTAGAAGTGCGGGTGCGGGCCTTTAGGAAGGGGGAGGAAGCGGAAGCCGCCGCCCTCATCCCGCTGCGCCCCGGGCCCTTGGCTACCCTCGCCGCCACCCCGGCCCTAGTGGACCCCGGGGAGG
>BBBL01000457.1 GCA_001311545.1 Thermus kawarayensis JCM 12314
CCGGTGCCCTTCCCGGGCCACCACCCGCACCCCCGTGGCCCGCGCCAGGCGGCGCACCTCCCGCAGAAGGGTGAGGAGGGCCTCGGAAATCTCGCCCCGGAAGAGGTGCTGGGCGAGGGCCTCGAGCCCCACCTCCCCCAGGCGGGTGAGGAGGGTGTAAAGGGTGCTGGCGAAAAGGGGGCCCACGCGGCCGAAGGTGTCCAAAAGCGCTTCGTGGTCCACTTGGGAGTTGCGGGAAGCGAGGTTGAGAACGCCGATGAGGCCGTGGGGGAGCTCCAGGGGGTAGCAGACATAGGTCTGGTAGCCCAGTTGCTTCACCTTCTGCCTTAGGTAACGGGGATCCTCCCCCAGCGCATGGGTGAAGAGGGGTTCGCGCCTCAGGGCCACGATCCCTGGGTAGCCCTCCCCCAGTTGGAACCAGGGCCTTTCCAGAAAGGCCTCCCGGTGTAGCCCGTCGTAGGCGGTGAGGATCAGGTGGTGTCCCTCGGGGTCGGCGAGGAAGAGCTCCGCCGCCTCCATGCCCAAGGCCTCCCTCAGGGTCTTGAGGAAGTCCTGGAGGCCCTGGGGGAAGGTCTCGGGCTGGCGAAGGAGGTGCTGGGAGAGGCGGGAAAGTTCCAGCAGGAGGTCCGGCGGTTCGCTCCTCTCCGGGCGGAGCTCCACCAGGAACCCCCCGCTTTCCGAATAACCCTGGCAGCGGAGGCGCCGCCCTTTGAGGAGGAGGGGGGTGGAGGCCCGGTAGGCCCCCCGCTTGAGTTCCCGCAGCACCGGGCAGCGGACGCAAAGCGGCCTGCCGAAGGGTCCCGGCCTTGGACCAGGTCGGCGCAGGGGAGGTTTGTCCCTTCCAGGCCCAAGGACGGGTCGGCCTGGACCTCCCGCACCAGGCCTCTCCCGTCCAGGCGTATCCGGGCCAGCGGCTTCATCCGTCCTAAGCTAGGGGGCCTCTCTTAGGACAGATGTCCCGGGCCCGGAAAGCGCCTGCCAGGGCCTCCCCCAGACTGGGACCGGAGGTGAGGATGACGGGGAAAAGGATGCTTTCCCTAGCCTTGGCCCTCCTCCTGGGATGGACCTTGGCCCAGGAAGGAAAGGCCTCTACGAAAAGCACTGCGCCGCCTGCCACGGGCCGGAGGGGCAGGGTGTGCCCGGGGCCATCCCCCCCCTGGCGGGGAACCCCAGGGCCTCCGACGAGGCCTATGTGCTTAAGGTGGTGGGGAAAGGGCTTTCCGGGCCTTTGGAGGTGGGGAGAACCACCTATAACGCGTCATGCCCCCCATGCCCCCAGGTTCCTGAGGCCGCGGTCCGGGCCATAGTCCAGTACCTCCGGGGCCTGGGGGCCGCCCCGGCCGGGACCCGGCTCTCCACCCCAGGCCCAGGGGGATGCTGCCCTGGGCCGGGCCCTTTACCTGGGCCAGAAGGCCTTGCAAAACGGCGG
>BBBL01000458.1 GCA_001311545.1 Thermus kawarayensis JCM 12314
CTTCGCCTGGGGGGGCCACCTGGGGCCCCAGGGCTGGCAGGTTCTGGTCCTCGAGGGGGAAAGGGCCCGCCGCCTCCCCCTGCCTGCGGAGGGGTACGCCTACGGCGGGCTTTACCGCGCGGGGGTCCTCTTCCTGGTGGGCCGCGTGGCCGGCCCCGGGGGGTTTGACGCCTTCTTCCTCGGCCTCAAAGGTGGCTTCGCCCAAGGCTACCAAAGCGGCTTCCCGGGGAACGACTACCTCCGCTTCCTGGGCGAGCGTGGCGCGGTGGGGCGCCTGGAGGTGGAAGGGGACTCGGAGGGCCTGCTTCTGGACTGGCCCGGCCTTCTCCAGGGGCAGGCCCACCTCTTGCGCCGCCCCGGCTTTGACTACCTAAGGGCCTGGCAGGGGGCATACCTGGTGGGGGAGGCGGAGGTGGCGGGCGTTCTCCAGGGCCTCTGGCTCGGGCCCCGGGGAGCCCGCTACGGGGGAGGCCCCGGGGCCTCCCTCCGGGCCTTGGACCCTCCCCGGGCTTACGGATACTCCTACCGGGCCCTCTTCCAGGGGGAAGGGCTCTTCTTGAACCTCGAGGCCGAAACGGGGGAGCCGCTCGCCTACCGCCCGGAACCCCTCTCCCTCCCCAAAAGGCCTTGGACCCTAAAAGCCTCGCCCCTTCCCCTCTCCTGGTACCCGGCCTCCTTCCGGGAGATCCCCCCGCCCGGCAGGAGGCCCTGCCCCAGGCCCTAGCGGGCGAAGGCCCCGTTGGCCAGGAAGCCGAGGATGCCGGCAAGGAGCCCCTGGGCCACCTTTTCCCGGTAGGCCACCTCCGCCAGGCGCCTGCCCTCCGCCGGGTGGTCCCCGAAGCCGATCTCCACCAGCACCGCCGGCACCTTGGCGTAGCGGAGGACGAAAAAGTCCCCAGGGAAACTCCCCCGGTAGGGGCTCCCCGTGGCCTGGGAAAGCTTCCGGCCCAGGGTTTCGGCGAGGCGCTGGCTGTAGCGCTGGTTGGCCTGGGCCACGATGTCGGAAAGGATGCGCTCGGCCACGCTCTTGGCCTCCTCGGTGAGCCGCTTGCCCAGCTCCCCGCCGCCGTTTTCCCGGATCACCTGGGCGAGGACCCGGGGGTCCTGGCTCCGGCCGAAGTAGTAGGCCTCCACCCCCTGGGCGGTGCGGGTGGGGGAGGCGTTCACGTGGATGGAGACGAAGAGGTTCACCCGGGAGCTGTCCGCCATGGAGGCTTCGGGAAAGGTCCTCCCGCTTGTCGGGGGAGAGGTGGGCGTCCTTGTCCCGGGTGAGGCGGACCTCAATCCCCTCTCCCTCCAAGAGGCGCTTGAGGCGGAGGGCCACGTCCAGGACCACCTCCTTTTCCACCACGTGCCCCACCATCCCCGGGTCCACCCCCCCGTGCCCCGGGTCCAGGAGGACCACGGGCTTGGGGGGTTTGGGGGG
>BBBL01000459.1 GCA_001311545.1 Thermus kawarayensis JCM 12314
TTTCCCCCAACGTGGTGGAGGCCAGGGACGGGTCCCCCCAGACCTACACCCTCACCCTGACCCCGCCCGAGGGCGCCCCCTTCGGCGACCAGGAGGTGGCCCTCACCCTCACCCACCACCGCGAGCGGCCCCAGGACCACCGTGAGGGTCCCCGTGACCCTCCAGGGCATCGCCCTGAGGATCACGGAGGTCACCCCCTACGACACCAACCCCAACACCTTCCACGTGGGGTTCGCTGTGGACCGCCTCGGAGGGTACGCCGGGACCTGCGCCCGGAAGATTTCGCCTTCTACCAGGTCGACGGCCCCGCGTGCTCCTTCTTCTACAGCCCGCCGACGGGATTCCCTCACGAAGACTACTCCGCCGCGGTGGACCTGCGCTCCTGCCCCCCGGGGGACTACACCCTGGGGCTCCGGGCGGACAACGGCCAGGTGGCCGCCTCCACCACCTTCCGGGTGACGGTGGTGGCCCAAAGCCTCTCCGCCCGGGTGGAGCCCTCCAGCCTCACCGCCTACCAGGGGGGAGAAGCCCCCCTCACCCTGAGGCTCACCCCCTCGGGGGGACTCTCCGGCCTGGTGGCCCTGAGCCTCCTGGAAGGGGGTAGCCCCGTGTCCTGGGCCAGCCTCTCCCCGGGCTACCTCACCCTGGCCCCCAGCGGGGAGCAGTCCTTTCCCGTGAACCTGGACCTCTCCTCCACGGCTCCCCTGGGGGACCACGCCCTCACCCTGAAGCTGGTCCACAGCGCGGGGGAGACCGCCCTCCCCCTCTCCCTCGCCGTGAGAGCCCCCACCTTCTACGTCTCCCTCTCCCCCGCGAGCTTCACCCTCCCGCCCCGGGGAAAGCGCCTCCACCGTCCTCAGCCTCACCACCGAGGGCGGCTTCACCGGGACGGTCTCCCTCTCCCTCACGGGGGCCTCGGGCTTCAGCCTCACCCCCTCCTCGGTGGACACCTCGGCCGAGAACTGGGGCCTCCTCCTGAGAAACGACAGCGCCTCCGCCCCCGGCACCTACAACCTGACCCTGGTGGCCACCTCGGCTCCACCACCCGCACGGTCCCCATCACCGTCACCGTGCCGCCCCCACCCGACTTCCTGATCTCCCTCTCCCCCAGCGCCCTCACCGTAAACGCGCTCCAGCGGCGCCGCCACCCTCACCGTGACCCCGCAGGGGGGCTTCACCGGGACGGTCTCCCTCTCCCTGGTGGACGACGCCACGGGGAGCCCCCGTCCCCGGGATTACCCTCTCCCCCACCAGCGTGACCGTCTCGGGCAGCTCCCCCCAGACCTTCGCCCTCACCGTGAGCGTGGACGCCGGCGTGGCGAGCGGCACCTACTACCTGCGCCTCCAGGCGGTCTCGGGCCCCATCGCCCGCGAGGCCCTCCTCAGGCTGACGGTGCCGTAGGCCTCCCAGGAAGGGAGGGGGCGGCCC
>BBBL01000460.1 GCA_001311545.1 Thermus kawarayensis JCM 12314
GGCCACCACGTCGGCGGCTTGAGGAGTTCGGCGAAGAGAGCCTGGTCCGCCTCGGGGGCCTCGAGGAGGAGGGCCTTGGGGTTGCCGGGGATGCTTTCCAGGCGGGCGCCCCTGAGCTCCTTTTCCAGGAGGGGCTGGAGCCGGGTCTTGGCCTCCTCAAAGGTGAGGTTTTGCAGGGCGTAGACCCGCCGGACGGTCTTGGGGACGTCGGCGGCCTTGAGGAGCTCGCTGAGGCGGGCGTGCTCCTCCTCGGTGGCCAGCACCACGGCCCTTTGGGGATTGGTGGGCACCACGCTCACCTGGGCCCCGGGCACTGGCTCTGGAGGAAAGCCAGGAGCTCGGGGAAGGTGGCGTAGGTGAGGGCGTAGGTCCTTTCCACCCGGGGCTTGGGCTGGGCCAGGGCCGGGAGGGGGCGGAAGTCTATGCCCGCCCGTTGCAGGATATCGGCAAAGCGGGTGTGCTGCTCCGGGGTGGCCAGGACCGAGAGGATGGTCTTAACCCTCCCTCCCTCCTCCACCACGATCCAGTTCACGTTGAGCCGGCGGCTCCCGGGAGAGGAAGGGGAGGAGGTCGTTTTGCACCCAGGCCTTGGCCCCCTCGAGGTTCACCACGGTCCGGGTCTGGCCCTGGGCATCGGTTTCGGTGCGCTTGTAGGCGATCTCGGGAACGCCCACCAGGTAGGGCCTCCGCTCCATGGCCCCCGCGCGGCTCGGGGCGTCCACCAAAGCGGTGATCACCTGGGTGGGGGCCACCACCACCACATCGGGGGGCAGGAAGAGGTAGTCCAGGTTGAACTGGGCCCCGTAGGTGGCGAAGAGGAGGTCCCATACCTCCCGGAAGGGCTTGCCCTGGAAGTCCAGCTTGACGTTGGGGAGGGGGGGCTGGGCCTTGGCCGGGTCCCCGCTGGGATCGTAGGCCCGGTAGATGAGGGGTTGCAGGCCCACGCTCCGCGCCAGGGCCTCCAGGGCCACGTCCAGGGGCAGGGTGAGGCCGGCCCGCACCTGGCTTTCCGAGACCTTGAGGTCCACCTTGGCCCCGAAGCGGGGCTCGTCGGGGAAGCTTCCCGCCAGGGCCGAAAAACCCAGGGCCAGCGAGGCCCAGATCAAGGGCTTCATAAGGGTTCCTTTCACCGTCCACCTCCGGCCTGCACGCTTACCAGGGGGATGTCCAAGGTTTCGTCTTTGAGGGCGAGGACCACGCGGTCGCCCTCTATGCGGCGGATCACCGCTTCGCTCCCGGGGATGGGGCTTCCCGCCGGGAGCACCAGGTAGCCTTCCTTGCTCTCCAGGATGGCCACGCTCACCGGTCCCAGGAGGGTCCCTGCGAGCTTAAGCCTTTCTCCTCCACCAGGGCCTGCAAAGGGGTCTTGGGGGTGGTGGGGGCCTGGCCGGAAGGAGGGGCGGATTCGGGTAGGGGAGCC
>BBBL01000461.1 GCA_001311545.1 Thermus kawarayensis JCM 12314
GGTCCAGGGCCAAGAGGAGGCGCCCCCGGAAGGCGAGGCCGTTCAGGGCCTGGAGCACGGGGAGGGCCTCGGTGTAGGGGGCGTGGAGGAGGACCGTCCCCCCGCCCGGGCCCCCCTCCAGGTAGGCGAGGAGGGTGCCGAACTCGTCCAGTCCTGCCCGGAGGTGCTCCGAGAGGACTCGAGGTCCAGGGAGAGCCTTTCCAGCAGGGCCGAAACCATACCCCCATGGTATCCTAAGCCCCGTGCGCTACCTGGTCCTCTCGGACATCCACGGGAACTGGCCTGCCCTGCAGGCCGTCCTGAAGGAGGCCCCGGCCTTTGACCGGGTGCTCTTCCTGGGGGACGCCGTGGGCTACTACTGACGGGGACCGGGTGCTGGACTGGCTTTTGGAGGTGGGGGCGGAGTGCGTCTTGGGCAATCACGACGCCTGGCTCCTGGCCCTGGACCGGCTGCCCCTGGAGGGGGCGGTGATGCAGATCCTGGCCTGGCAACGGGAGAGGCTATCCCCCAGGCAGCTGGACTTCCTGGCCTCCTGGCCCTGGCAGAAGGAGGTGGAGGGGGCCCTTCTGGTCCATGGAAGCCCCTGCGACCCCCTGGAGTACCTGGACGGCCTCTCCTTGGCCCGGGAGGCCTTCGGCTGCAGCCCCCACCGCCTGGTCTTCCACGGCCACACCCACCTGGCGGGGGCCTTTTTGGAGCTTGCGGGGCCCAGGCCCTGGGTGCGCTACCAGGCCTTCGCCCAGGGGGGGGAGGTGAGGCTTCCTCCCACGGTGCGGGCCCTGGTGAACCCGGGCTCGGTGGGCCAGCCCCGGGACGGGGTGCCCGGGGCGGCCTTCGCCCTCTGGGAGGGGGATCGGTTGGAGTTTTTCCGGGTGGCCTACCCTCTGGAGGAGGTGGCCGGGCGGTTGGCGGAGGAGGGTTTTCCCCTATGGCTCTATACCCGCCTTACCCAGGGGGAATAATCGGCCACGAGGGGGTCCTGGAGCTTCTGCCCAGGCTAGAGGCCTCCACCCTCCTCTTCTCCGGCCCGGAAGGGTGGGGAGGCGCCTCGTGGCCCGCTGGTACGCCCTGGGCCTCAACCGGGGCTTCCCCCCGCCTCTTTTGGAGGCCCACCCGGACCTCTGGGAGATCGGCCCCCAGGAGACCGGGCTCAAGGGGCGGAAGGAGGTGCGCCTGGAGGAGGTGGAGCCCCTTTGGGACTGGCTTTCCAGCCACCCCCGGGAGCGGGTGAAGGTGGCCGTCCTGGACTCGGCCCACCTCCTCACGGAGCCGCGGCCAACGCCCTCCTCAAGCTTCTGGAGGAGCCCCCTTCCTACGCCCGCCTCATCCTCATCGCCCCGAGCCGCACCACCCTCCTCCCCACCCTGGCCAGCCGCGCCCTGGAGGTGGCCTTCGGCCCGGTGCCG
>BBBL01000462.1 GCA_001311545.1 Thermus kawarayensis JCM 12314
CCGCAGGATCGCCCGGCACCCGGCCCCAGGTGCCATCCTGGCCCTCACCCCAAGCCCCGAGGTGGAGCGGCAGCTGGCCCTGGTCTGGGGGGTGGTGCCCCACCTGGCCCCCGACCCCCAGGACACCGACGACATGGTGCGCATCGCCCTCAGGGAGGTGAAGGCCCTGGGCCTGGCCCAGGTGGGGGAGAGGGTGGTCATCGCCGCCGGGGTGCCCTTCGGGGTCCGGGGGACCACCAACCTCCTCCGGGTGGAGCGGGTGGCCTGATACCGCCCCATGCCGGCCCCAAGAGGAGGCTCTCGGCCTTGGGTAAGGGCCTCCCCGTTGCAGAAGCGCTTAGGGGAAGAGGGCCAGGGCGCTGACCACGGGCCTAGGGGTGCCCTGGTAGGGGCTTTTTAGGGCACCCTTCACCCAGAGCTGGGCCGAGCCGCCCCCGTCCATGCGGAGGGCGTTCCAGGCCCCTAGGGAGAGGAGGGCCCGGGCCAGGGCGCCGGGCGTGGTGGGCTCGGAGACGAGGAGCCAGAGCCTCCCCTCCTTGGTCCAGGCCACCGCCGCCTGGGGGGCTATGGCTTGAAGGGGCCTGGGGTCCCGGAAGTACTCTTTATCGGGGTCAAAGGCGTAGATTCCCTCCTGGACGAGAAGGGGGCCCCCTCCAGGGCGTAGCGGAAGGGCGGGTCCAGGCGGCCGTAGAGGGAAAGACGCTCCCCCAGGCCCAAGGGGAAGGGGGGGCCCCTTAGGGAAGGTGAGGGCAGTGCCCTTCGGGGAGTTCCGCCGGGGCGGGGAGGAGGGCCACCACCCGGTCCTGCCGCACCAGGGCCACCTCCTCCCCTTCCCTCCCCACAGGCCCCGGGACGGTATGGGCGGTGTGGCGGGCGCGGGAGGCGTTCACCCCCACCCGGACCCTTTCCCCCTTAGGCCCCACCGCCTCGGCCACGAACCGGGGGAGGCCCAGGAAGAAGGAGAACCCGTCCCAGAGGAGGGCCACCCGGCCGTAGGGGTAGGAGAGGGTCACCCCGTCTTGCACCCAAAGGCCGATGGGGGTGCCCGTCTTGGGGTCAAAGTAGCCCCCGTTGAGGGCGGCGAGGGCCCCGGGAGCCAGGTCCTAGGCAGGGCCCTCTTCCCGGGCGCGCCCACGGGGAGGAGCCTCCCCCTTTCCGCCTCCACCAGGTAGAGCCTCAGGGGCTCGGGGGTGAAGCCGTAGACCTCACGGTAGCGCACCCCGGGGGCCAGGGGTTCCTCCACCTCGGGGGCGAGGAGGTAGAGGTCCAGGACCAGGCGGGGGGGGTCCTCGAGGGGGAAGAGGCGGTGGTAGAGGGTGCCCCCTTCCACCCCCAGGGTGAGCTCGGTGGCCCCGGGGAGGAGGCGGACCCCGGCCTTTAGGCCCTCGGGCCAGGGGCCTGG
>BBBL01000463.1 GCA_001311545.1 Thermus kawarayensis JCM 12314
CTTCCTGGGGGGACTGGGGCTTGGGAAGCGCACCACGAAGGTGGCCTCGCCCCCGGGGCAGCCGATCTCCGCCCGGTCGCCCTGGGGGATCACCGCTCCCTTGACCTCCACCCGCACCACCTCGGCCCCCTGGGGGAGGAGGGGCCGGAAGACCCGTTCCTTTTCCTCCATGGGCAGGGAGAGGGGCTTGCCCGCCTCGTCCACCACCCGGGCCCTGGCCTCCCCCGGGGGGGTGGCCCGCAGGACCCCGTTTTCTAGGAGGTGCAGGCCTTTACCCGGAAGGCCAGGGTGTTGGAGTACTGCTGGGCCCTTGGGGGCTGGGTGAAGCCGAAGACGGCGAGGCCTGGCCGCTTGGTGTGGGCGATCCACTCCCGATCCCCGGAAACGGGGCGCTCCTCCACGGTGCCGTCTTCGTAGCGCACCCGGGCCCGAAGCTCTCCGGGGCCGTCTTCGTCGTAGAACTCTATCTCCAGGGGGGCTTCCGAGAAGACCGTCAGGGGCTCCGCCCACACCCGGCCGCGCTCGTCGGGGAGGAGGCGCAGGTTGCTCGTCCAGGAGGAAACGTCCAGGACGAGCTGGGGTTTCGGGTCCAGGAAGACCCGGAAGGAGGGGGCCGTGGCCCTGAGGACGAAGGCGTTCTTGCCGAGGCCGTAAAAGGCGCTCTCCACCAGGTATACGCCGGGCTCCAGCTCCCCTTCAAAGAGGGTTACCCAGCGGTGGGGCTCCTCCCCGAAGGCCATCTCCTTCAGGACCTTTCCCTCCCTCGCCAGGCGGAAGACCGCCTTGAGCTCTCCCCTTCCGCCATCGTAGCGCTCGTCGCCCAGCTCCTCCTTGCCCCTGAGGGCGCTTCGGTAGTCCGCAGGGTCAAACCCCGGGGAGTAGAGCTCGAGCCGCGCCTCGCCCTTTTGCGGCAGAACTAGCCAGAGGGCGAGGGAGTGGGTTTCCCATCCCAGGGCGTCTCCTACCACCGTGGCCTTGAACTCCCGCACCACGGGCTGGGCCCAGGCGGGGAGCGCCAAGAGGAGAAGGGCGGCCGCCAAGCTTCTCATGGGTACCTCCAGCGCACCTGTGGGTCGGACATGAAGGGGGCCTCGAGGACGTACTCGTAAAGCAGGGTCTCCTCCCCCCCGAAGCGGGCGAAGGTGAAGACCTTCTCCGTGCCGTCGGGAAGGGGGTCGCGCACGGTGAGCTCCTCTAGGGTTCCTGGGAGCGCAGGAGGAGGACCACCCGGAACCCTTCTCCAGGGGGATGAGGCGCTTTTCCAGGGTGAGGGGGCCGAAGCGCAGGGTGGTTTCCCGGTAGGCCTGGACGAAACCCCTAGGGGCCTTCAAGGGGAAGTCGGAGACCCGTAAGCCCCGTGCACCCCGCACCCCGTGGCGGTAGCCTCCCCAGG
>BBBL01000464.1 GCA_001311545.1 Thermus kawarayensis JCM 12314
CCCCGAGCGGGTGACCGCCCTGGAGGTGGTGGAGGCCCTGGAGGGCAGCCTGGCCCCGGTTTCCTGCATTGAGGACCCCGAGTCCTGCGCCAGGGTGGGCCAGTGCTCCACGGAGCTTCTTTGGAAGCGGGTGGACCTGGCCATGCGCCAGGTCCTGGGGGGCACCACCCTCGAGGACCTCATCGAGGAGCGGAGGCTTCTGGAGCCAAGCGCCTCATCCACCTGGAGGCCAGTTGAGGGTTTACCTGGACTACGCCGCCACCACACCCCTGGACCCCGAGGTGCGGGAAGCCATGGGGGAAGTGGAGGGGATCTTCGGCAACCCCTCCAGCATCCACCGCTTCGGCCAGGAGGCCCGGAAGATCCTGGAAGGGGCCCGGGAAAAGGTGGCCGCCCTCCTGGGGGTGAAGCCCCGGGAGGTGGTTTTCACCGCCTCGGGCTCCGAGGCCGACGCCCTGGCCCTCCTGGGGGTGGCCTTGGCCCGGGGTCAAGGCCACGTGGTGAGCACCGAGGTGGAGCACTCCGCCGTCCTGGGGGCCTTGAAGCTCCTGGAGCGCCTGGGCTTTTCCGTGACCCGGCTTAGGCCCGACCGCCACGGCCTCGTCTACCCGGAACAGGTGCGGGAGGCCCTGCGGAAGGACACCTTTTTGGTGAGCGTCATGGCCGCCAACAACGAGCTCGGCACCCTTTACCCCGTGGGGGAGATCGCCCAGGTGGTCCACGCCCACGGGGCCCTCTTCCACACGGACGCCGTGCAGGCCATGGGCCAGGTGCCTTTTCCGTGGGGGAGGTGGGGGCGGACCTCCTTTCCCTGAGCGCCCACAAGTTCTACGGGCCAAGGGCATCGGAGCGCTCGTGGTGCGCCAGGGGGTGGAGCTTTTTCCCTTGGTGCCGGGCAAGCAGGAGGGGGGAAGGCGGGGAGGGACCCAGAGCCCCGTCCTGGCCCACGGCCTGGCGGTGGCCCTGGAGAAGGCCTTGCGGCTTCTTCCCGAGGAGGCCTCCCGGCTCCTCGCCTTGCGCAGGCGCCTGGAGGCCGGCCTCCTCGCCGTGGAGGGGGTGGAGCTGAACGGCCACCCCGAGAGGAGGCTTCCCAAGCTGGTGAACGTCACGGTGAGGGGGGCCGATGGGGAGGCCCTGCTTCTGGCCATGGACCTTTTGGGGGTGGCCGTCTCCTCGGGGTCGGCCTGCTCGGCGGGGAGCCTCGAGCCCTCCCACGTGCTTCTCGCCATCGGCCGCTCCCCCAAGGAGGCCAAGGCCTCCCTGCGCTTCTCCCTGGGCCGCTTCACCACGGAGGCGGAGGTGGACCGGGCGGTGGAGGCCTTCCGGGAGGCGGTGGCCCGGGCCCGCTAGGTGCCCCGCCGGGTGAACTCGTCCCGGAGCTCCCGCCTG
>BBBL01000465.1 GCA_001311545.1 Thermus kawarayensis JCM 12314
CCGAGCCGGGCGAGGCCCCGGAGGAAGCTTGCGCCGGGGGAGGACTTCGCCCTGGACCCGGATCTCTCCGACGAGCTCTTGGAGGCCTTCTTGGCGAGCGGGGCCTGGTGGGGGGGGGTTGGCGGGAGCCTCAGGGAGCTGGAGCGTGAGGCCGGGATGTTCCAAGAGGGCCGGGTCAGGGCGAAGCTCCACCTCCTCCGCCTCCTCCTCGCCCTTTTCCCCCTCCCTGACGAGGAGCCCCTCCTAAAGGTCTTGGCGCAGAAGGACGCCGCCTCTGAGCCCCGGCTGGTCAGGATCACCAAGGCCGACCTGAGGCGGGCGGTGGAGAGCTGGCTGGAGCTTTACGCCCTGGACTTCCCGGGCCAGGCCTACGAGGAGATGAAGGCCTTCCGCCGCCTCCTGGAGGGGGGCCTCTGGACGAGCCACCCGGCCCTGGACCAGCTCCTTTCGGCGTGGAGCGGACTGTGGGATCGCCTCGAGGCCCTGAAGGACCCCGACCTGGACATCCCGCCCTGGGCCATCGCCCTGGTCCAGGAGCGCTGAAGCGCCGGAAGAAGGGCTTGAAGAGGCGCCTTGACCCCGGGAAGCTGGCCCTCCTCGGCCTCCACCGCGTTCTGGAGGAGAACGACGACCTCTACGAGCTGGTGGCCCTGGAGGCCTTCCTGGGCTTGGCTGAGGGCGAGTAGGCGAAGGGCTTGGGCGAGAAGGGCGGCCGGGAAACCGGCCGCCTCGTTCTTTCGCGGGCAGGAGAAAGGAGGAAGGAAGGTGAGCAAGCCGGTGGTGGTGTACACGGACGCCTCGGTGGATCCCGAGAAGGGGGTTGGCGGGCTGGCGGTTCTCGGTCTCGTGCAGGCCAAGGGCGGCGGCAGGTTTTCCGCCTCCCTCTCCCTCCCCGTGGAGGACTCCACCCTGGCGGAGGTCATGGCGGTCAAGCTGGCCCTGGAGGTGGTGCTCGTGACCCTGGGCCCCGGGACCCAGGTCACCCTCTTCTGCGACAACGAGTCCGTTGTGGAGCACCTTCGCGAGGGGAAGCGCAACGGGCGGAAGGACCTCAACCGGGCGCTGGAAGGCGTGGCCAGGCTCAAGGGGCTCCTGAAGGTCAGCTTCCGCCACAAGCCCCGATGCAGCACCCCGGAGATGAAGTGGGTGGACGGTAAGGCCAGGGAGGCCCTGGAGTGGGCCAGGAAGGGCGGGCCCGTCGCCCCCCAGGTCCAGCAGGCTCCCAAGCCGGAGCCCGCCCGGGTCCAGCGGTCCAAGGGGCTTCTCTGGCGGCTTCTTCGCGGGATCCTGGGAGGATAACGCCCGGTACGGCTTTCTCCCGCGCCGGGCGGGGCCCATTGTGGGGCGCTCCGGCCCTCCGGCAAGGCCGAGCCCTGACGGGTGGGCCCCTGCC
>BBBL01000466.1 GCA_001311545.1 Thermus kawarayensis JCM 12314
CCACCGCCCCCGTGGACACCCGGGAGCTCTTCCGCCTCTTCCAGGAGGGTGACCCCAAGGCCAGGCGCCTCCTCCTCCAGGCCGCCCGCTACGTGGGGATAGGCCTCGCCAGCCTGGTAAAGGCCTTTGACCCCGGGGTGGTGATCGTGGGCGGGGGCATCGCCCTGAACGCCCCCGAGGGCTACTGGGAGGCCCTGGAGGCCGCCTACCGCCACTACCTCCAGGCTGGGAGGCCCCGCCCTTGCGGAAGGCCCTTCTGGGAAGCGAGGCGGGGCTTCTGGGGGCCGCCCTCACGGCCTTCTTGGAGGTGAAGGATGGAGGTGGGTAAGGTTCTGGTCTACGCCGGGCTTTTCCTGCTCCTTCTAGGGGCCTTGCTCCTCTACTTCCCCAAGCTCTTCGCCTGGTTCGGCCACCTGCCGGGGGACATCCGCATAGAGCGGGAAGGCCTTCGGGTGTACCTTCCCCTCACCTCGTCCCTTCTCCTTTCCCTACTTCTCTCTCTGCTCCTCCACCTCCTCCGGCGTTAGGTCCAAGGCCTCTTCCGCCCCGGGGCGGGGCAGGTAGCCCCTTAGGGCCAGCTCCGCCACCCCCAGGCCAAAGAAGCGCAGGCTGAAGGGGCCCGGGGGCAGGAGATAGCGGTGAAGAAAGGCCTTCTCCAACCTCACACAAGCCCTCCTTCTCAAGGTGCGCACCTCCAAGAAGAGCCCTGTCCGCCAACCGCGATCCCCTTACGGGGCTAAGTGGTTTGCAACCCCGGGAGTACGGCGAGGAGGACGACCCCAAGACCTACTGGTCGCAATCCCCTTACGGGGCTAAGTGGTTTGCAACATGAGGGTCAAATACGCCCGGATCCGCGGCGGGGTCGAGTCGCAATCCCCTTACGGGGCTAAGTGGTTTGCAACTTCTAGTCATCGACCTGGGAGGGTTGCCCTCCCAGGAGTCGCAATCCCCTTACGGGGCTAAGTGGTTTGCAACGGGACTCTGAGGTCCTGACCGAGGTCTGGACGGAACCCGAAAGGTCGCAATCCCCTTACGGGGCTAAGTGGTTTGCAACTGGCCTTTGAGCGGGTGAAGGCCCCGGGCACCTCGGGGCTTGTCGCAATCCCCTTACGGGGCTAAGTGGTTTGCAACAGGTGGTAGAAAAGCGCCACCAGGTGGCCGACCTCGGGTCGCAATCCCCTTACGGGGCTAAGTGGTTTGCAACAGAAGGGGATGAGGTGAAAGTCATTGTAGAGTTCTGAGAGTCGCAATCCCCTTACGGGCTAAGTGGTTTGCAACTTTCCGGGTTTTGACGGCTAATGAAGGGCTTTCTTCTGGGGTCGCAATCCCCTTACGGGCTAAGTGGTTTGCAACAAGAGTGAAGCGGTAAGCTTCGTAGACACGGCAAA
>BBBL01000467.1 GCA_001311545.1 Thermus kawarayensis JCM 12314
CGGTGGTGGCGGTGGCCACCCGCACCGGGCAGCCCTGGCACTACCACCGCGCCCGTGACGAGGCCATCTACGTGCTGGAGGGCGAGGGAACAGCCAGGTGGAGCTCAAGCGGGAGAGGGTGGGCCCGGGGAGCCTCATCCTGGTTCCGGCCGGGGCCATCCACCAGTTCCAGGGGACCTTGAGCTTCCTTTCCGTCTTCGGACCGGCCCTGATGGGGGATGTGGTCTTCCTATGAGGGGAGCGCTTCTCCTCCTCCTGCTTACCGCCTGCGCCCCCATGCCCCTCACCGCCCCCCAGGCGCCCGGGGGGACCGAGGTGCGGGTAAGCCTCGTGGACTTTGAGTTCCAGCCTAAGGCCCTGAAGGTCGCCCCGGGGACCACCCTGGTCTTCGTGAACCAAGGCCAGGCCCCCCACACCGTGACCGACAACCAGGGCCGCTTTGACAGCGGCGTACTGGCCCCGGGAGCCGAGTTCCGCCACACCTTCACCGGGCCCGGGGCCTACGCCATCTACTGCCGGATTCACCCCTATATGGTCTTCGGCCTCGAGGTGGGGCCCTGAGGGCCAAGGTGCCCTAAAGGGGACCCCCGCGGCCGCCACCCACGGACACCTTCCCGACCGGACTTCCGGCAAGGGGGCTGGTGGGGGAGTTCGCTTAGCATCGGAAACGCATAAGGGGGGACACCGTTTTATGCCGTTTCCCTCACCCTAGGCCACCGGTGGAAGAGGGCAAGAAGACCGGGCGGACCCTTTTCCGGTACCTCCACCCTGGAGGGCGTGCGCCACCTCGCCCGGTCCGTCACGGGCGAAGCCCGTAGCTTGGGCGCTACCCACGCCTCTTCTCGCTCCCCAAGCCAGGCGCAAAGTCCCCTCAGAATCCGGCCCATCACCGAGGGGCACCCGTAGGGCGAACCCCATCTTGTGGCTGCTTCCCCGTAAGGGGAACACGTTGAGGAGGCGGTAGATGGGGTAGAGGGAAAGCCTCTTCCCCAGCTCCACCCAGTCCCGCATGGGCCCCGCCGGGAGGATGAGGATGACCCCGCAGGGCTTCAAAAACCCTCTCCTGTTCCTCCGGGGAGAGCTTGGGCTTCTGTCCCGGGTTCTGGTGCCACCTGTCCTTCAGAGCTTCGGGGCTTTGCTGGTTGTAGCGCCGCACCGCCTCCTGCACCCAGCGGGGGGTGTTCAGGGTGATCCTGCTTGGCGTGATAGACGGCCAGGAGGCGGAGTCTCTCTACCGGGTCCTTGGCTTCTTAGCCTACGCCGTAGCCCGTTCAAGGTCAGGTGGTCGGCTACGATCATAGGGGGATGACACAGCAAGAAAGGTCATCACACGGGAGGCAGGGTGAAAGTGTCTAAGTTTGGGGGCTGATACTGTCTTGAG
>BBBL01000468.1 GCA_001311545.1 Thermus kawarayensis JCM 12314
CAGGGGGGTGAGGGGGTGGGTTCCGGGTTCACCTCCACCAGGTGGGCCCCCGAGGCGAAGGCGATCCGGCCCAGGGAGGCGGCGGGCTCCACCTCGGCGCTGGTGCCCACCACCAGAGCAAAATCGGCCTCGGCGAAGGCCCTTTCTGCCCTCTCCCAGGCCCCCTCCGGCAAGAACTCCCCGAACCAGACCACGTCGGGCCGGGCCCGGTGGCCGCAATCTGGACAGAAAGGAGGCGGGGTGAAAACCTCGGGCAAAGAAAACCGCTTCCCACAGGCCTCGCACCGGGCCCTCAGGATGTTGCCGTGAAGCTCCACCAGGTTCTGGCTTCCCGCCAGGGCGTGGAGGCCGTCCACGTTCTGGGTCACCAGGAGGAAGCTTCCCCCCCTCTGCAGGACCCGCCTTTCCAGCTCCACCAGGGCCAGGTGGGCCGGGTTGGGCCGGGCCTCCCGCACCTTCTGGATGCGCCAGGCGTACCAGGCCCAGACCTTCTCGGGGTCCCGGGCGTAGGCCTCGGGGGTGGCGTAGTCCAGGGGGTTGAAGTTCTTCCAAAGGCCCTCGGCGTCCCGGAAGGTGGGGATGCCCGAGGGCTTAGAGATGCCCGCCCCTGTGAGGACCGCCACCCGCCCCGCCTTCTCCAGGCGCTTCCGGGCTTCCTCCAGGCGCTCCATGGTCCCATCGTATCCTTAACCCATGAGGCTCTTCACCCCCGAGGCCATGCGGGAAGCGGACCGGAAGGCCGTGGAGATGGGCTACCCCAGCCTCCTCCTCATGGAGTGGGCGGGGATGAAGGCGGCGAGGGTTTACCTGGATCTCTTTGGCAAGGCCCCCGCCTCGTCCTGGCGGGGAAGGGGAACAACGGCGGGGACGGCCTGGTCCTGGCACGGCACCTCCTCCTGGAAGGGGTGCGGGTGCGGGTCCACGCCGCCGAAGGCCAAGGGGGGGATGCCCTTCTCACCCTTCAGGCCCTCCTGGCCCACGGGGTGGAGGTGAAGCCGCTGGAGGAGGCCTTTTTCCAGGAAGGGGAGGTGGTGGTGGACGCCCTATTCGGCACCGGGCTCAAGGGGCCCCTCACGGGCTTCTTCGCCGGGCTCGTGGAGCGGGTGAACGCTCGGGCCTTCCCGTCCTCGCCCTGGACCTGCCCTCGGGCCTCCCCTTCAGCCCCACATCAAGGCCACGGCCACGGTGGCCTTCGCCGCCCTCAAAACCCCCCACCTTTTCCAGAGGGAGGCCTGCGGAAAGCTTTACCTGGCCGAGATCGGCCTCCCCAAGGCTCTCCTGGAGCGGGAAGACCTCCCCGAGGTGGCGAGTCCCGAAGCCTAAGGCCCCTCCTCCCCCAAGCGCCCCCTCACCGCCCACAAGGGGAGCGTGGG
>BBBL01000469.1 GCA_001311545.1 Thermus kawarayensis JCM 12314
CCCTGGGGGAGCGCCCCGAGGTCCTCGCCGTGGTCCTCTTCGGCTCCCTGGCCCGGGGGGAGGCCACCGCCTTCAGCGACGCCGACCTCCTGGTCCTCCTCCGGGACACCCCCCTTCCCTTTCCCGAAAGGCTCGTGCGCTACCGCCCGGAAGGGGTGCGCCGGGTGGAGGTCTTCCCCTACACCCTGGCCGAGGCGAGGGAAAGCCGGGAGGCGGGCTTGGGCGTGGTCCCGGCCGCTCCGGGAGGGGAAGGTCCTCTTTGAAAGGGAAAGGGCCTGGGAGGCCTTCCGCCGCCTAGACTAACGCCCTTCTCATGCCCAAGGGGTATGGTGGCGGCGTGGAGATTCACGGCACCACCATCCTGGCCGTGCGCAAGGGCGGGGTCACCGCCATGGCCGGGGACGGGCAGGTCACCTTCGGCCAGACCGTGCTCAAGCGGGGGGCGGTGAAGGTGCGGAGGCTGGAGGTGGGGGAAGGGGTCCTGGTGGGCTTCGCCGGGGGCGTGGCCGACGCCATGGCCCTCCTGGAGCGCTTTGAGGAACGGCTCAAGGAGGCCAAGGGGAACCTCCTGAAGGGGGCGGTGGAGACCGCTAAGCTCTGGCGCACCGACCGGGTGCTCCGCCACCTCCAGGCCATGATCGTGGCCGCGGACCGGGAGGGCATGGTCCTCCTTTCGGGAAGCGGGGAGGTGATCACCCCGGAGGAGCCCCTTTTGGCGGTGGGGAGCGGGGGGCCCTACGCCCTCGCCGCCGCCAAGGCGCTTTTCCGCCACTCCGCCCTCTCGGCCAAGGAGATCGCCGAGGAGGCCATTAGGATCGCCGCCGAGGTGGACCTCTACACCTCGGGCCAGGTGACGGTCCTCACCCTGGGAGAGGCATGAACCTGACGCCCGCCGAGATCGTACGGGAGCTTTCCAAGCACATCGTGGGCCAGGAGGCCGCCAAGCGCGCGGTGGCCGTGGCCTTGAGGAACCGGTACCGCCGCAAGAGGCTCCCCCCGGAGATGGCCCGGGAGGTCACCCCCAAGAACATCCTCATGATCGGGCCCACGGGGGTAGGGAAGACGGAGATCGCCCGCCGCCTCGCCCGCCTCGCCGGGGCGCCTTTTGTGAAGGTGGAGGCCACCAAGTTCACCGAGGTGGGCTACGTGGGCCGGGACGTGGACGCCATCGTCCGGGACCTGGCGGAGGCCAGCTACCAGCTCGTGCTGGAGGAGATGAAGAAAAGGGTGGAGGAGAAGGCCCTGGCCTTCGCCGAGGAGGAGCTCGCCACCCTGCTTCGGGCCTCGGTGGCCGAGGTGCGCTCGGGCCGCCTGGACGGCCACTTCGTGGAGGTCCAGGTGGAGGAGGAGGTCTCCTTGCCCTTCATGGGGG
>BBBL01000470.1 GCA_001311545.1 Thermus kawarayensis JCM 12314
GGACCCGGGCCCAGGATGGAGGCGGGCTCGAGGCCCAGGAAGCGGAGTGCGGCCCCGTAGACACTGCGGAAGTCCAGCTGGAAGCGGAGGTCTCCCTCGTCCAGGTCCTCGAGGTCGGGCTCGGAGCCCAAGACCCCGCCCCGCACCGGCCCCAGGGCGAACATCAGCCTCCCTTGCCGTGGTCGGTGCCGTAGGAGGCGTTCTCCTGAGCCCGCCGCCCGAACTCGGAGAAGCCCAGGACCAAGACCTCCCGCTCCCTTCCCAGGAGGCGCATCTCCTGGTGGAAGGCGGCAAGCCCCTGGGCCAGGAGCCGAGGAGCTCCTCGTGCCGCTTGGGCTGGTCGGCGTGGGTGTCAAAGCTCCCCAAGGAGACGTAGAAGACCCGTGGGTAGCTCGGCGGCGATCATGCGGGCCACGTCGGCCAGGGCCCTGCCGAAGGGGTGGTTGGGGTAGTCCACCCGGTTTTTCACCCCCCGGGCCCGCCCCACCTGGGCCAGGGTGGCCTTGAGCCTCAGGAAGGCCTGGCGCACCTCCTCCGCCTCCCCCTGCCTGGGGCGGAGGAGGGCCTCCTCCCAGCGGGTGCGCAAGGGAGGGGGGAGCCTGAGCTCAAAGCCCTCCAGGCTCTCCACACTGGGGGCCAGGGCCTGGCTCCCGGTGAGGGCTAAGGGGGTGCTGGCCCCCAGGTAGGTTTCGCACAGGGGGTCCGCCCCCTGGTCCAAAAGCCGCCCGAGCCAGCCCGAGGAGGCCTTCCGCTCGGGATCGGCGGTGTGCCAGACCGCCATGGAGACGAAGTGGCTCCGGCTGGGGTTCGGGTAGCCCACCTGGGGAAGGAGGGCCAGGGCCCCCGCCTCGTAGAGGGGCATGAGGGGCCTAAGGGCGGGGTGCAGGCCCAGACGCCCGTCCAGGTCCAGCACCTCCCGGGCGGGCACCGCAAGCCTCGGCCTCAGGCGGTAGTAGAGCTCCTGCCGGTAGG
Source organism: Thermus kawarayensis JCM 12314 (assembly GCA_001311545.1). Next base: position 973 of record BBBL01000470.1, read on the forward strand.
GCACCAGGGTGTTGAGTTGGTCGTTCCCCCCGGAGAGCTGGACCACCACCAGGATCTTCCCCCCGGCCCCCGCCGCCAGGGCGGTGCGCCAGAAAAGGGTTGGGGCCTGGCTCAGGGCAAGGCCCAAGAGGCCGCTTTTGACGAACTCGCGCCGATCCACACTCACCTCCTAAAGGAGCTGGGCCTCGGGGCGGACGAGGGCCTCGAGGCCTTCCCCTTCCGCGAAGACGAAGAGGTCCAGGGGCCCTTTCAGGCCCGCCGCCAGATTTAGCCGGACGAGGAGGGCGGTGTCCCCGAGCCAGGCCCGGCCCCCCTCCCAGCTTGACGCTTGGGGGGTTGAAGGGGGCCTGCCCCATGGCGGGAAGGGCCCGGTCCAGGCCCTGGGCACCTCCCG
>BBBL01000471.1 GCA_001311545.1 Thermus kawarayensis JCM 12314
ACCAGCGCCTTCCCGAGGAGGCCTCGTCCCCCCCGGTGGTGCGGGGCGGGATCTACGTGGGAAGCTGGGACGGCAAGGTGCGCCGCTTCCGGGGCCGGGCGCTGGAGTGGACGGCGGAAACCGGGGCCGAAATCACCGCAAGCCCCCTGGTGCTCGGGGACTGGGTTTACGTGGCGAGCCGGGACGGTACCCTCTACGCCTACCAAAAGGACCAGCCCCGCTTCCGCTTCCACGCCGGGGGGCACTTTTCCACCAGCCCCACCTTTTACCGCGGCCTCCTCTTCGCGGGCTCCGAGGACGGGTGGCTCTACGCCCTGGACCCCAAGGAAGGCACCCTGCGCTACAAGGTCCAGACCGGCCCCATTCACGCCCCGGTGGCCGCCCACCGGGGGATGCTCTTCATCCCCACCTGGCCCGGGGAGGTCTACGCCTTTGACCCCCTGACCCGGGAGACCCTTTGGAACGTGGAGCTGGGGGAGGAGCTTTGGGGGGGGCTCGCCCTGGACGAGGCCCGGGTCTACGTGGCCGCCTGGGACGGGGTTCTTAGGGCCCTGGACCAGGCCACGGGGGAGGAGGTGTGGAGCCTCGAGGTGGGGAAGGTCACCGCCGGGCTCAGCTACGCGGCCGGGCACCTCTTCCTGGCCACCGAGGAGGGACGCTTCCTGGCCGTGGACCGGAGGGGCCAGGTGGTCTTTGAGGCCACGGGCCTGGGCCCGGTCCAGGTGCCTCCCCTGCCCCTGCCCCAGGAGGTGCTGGTGGTCAACCTCTCCGGGCAGCTTTACCGCTTTGGCGTAGGATGAGGCCATGGAAGCCGTCCACACCCCCCACGCTCCCCAGGCCATCGGCCCTATTCCCAGGCGGTGCGGGCCGGGGGGTTTCTCTTCGTCTCCGGCCAGATTCCCCTCACCCCGGAGGGAACCCTGGTGGAAGGGGACATCCGGGCCCAGACGGAGCGGGTGATGGAAAACCTCAAGGCCATCCTGGAAGCGGCGGGTTCCGGCCTCCACCGGGTGGTGCAGACCACCTGCTTCCTCGCCGACATGGAGGACTTCCCCGCCTTCAACGAGGTCTACGCCCGGTACTTCTCCCCTCCCTACCCCGCCCGGGCCACGGTGGCCGTGAAGGCCCTGCCCCGGGGGGCGCGGGTGGAGGTGGCCTGCGTAGCCCTGGCGGAATAAAGCGCCCCTGCCGAAAAGCGTAGAATGGCGGCATGGCGGAGGTGTGGACCAGCCAGGCCGAGGACCTGGAGCGCCGCTTTCGGCAGGGGGATGTCCGGGCCCTGGCCCGGGCCCTGACCCTGGTGGAGTCGGGCCACTTCCTGGGCCAGGCCCTCCTCAAGCGGGTGCGAGGCCAGGG
>BBBL01000472.1 GCA_001311545.1 Thermus kawarayensis JCM 12314
CTCCACCTCCTCCTCCAGGAACCGCAGGGCCTCTCCCCCCTCCCTTGGCGCCGGGTGGAAGGCCCCGCCCGTGGCCTCCTGGAGCCTCTTGGCAGCAAGGAGCACCTCCCGCATCTCCGGGCTTGGGCGGCCGCCTCCTTGGCGCACCAGCCGGGTGAGCTCGCTTTCCCGGTGGCGGCTCAGGATCCCTTCCAGCCTTTCCACCTCCCGCAAAACCGCCTGGAAGGCCTTCTGGGCCCGCCAAGGGGGGGCGAGGAGCTGCACCTCCAGAAAGCTGCCCAGGACCCCTTCCCACCTGGCCCCGTACCGGCCCATGGAAGGGAGGGTAAGGCCGGGCGGTTAGGTGGACGTTAGCGAGGGGGTTCCCCTGGGGTAACCCGGCCCTAACCGCCTAGGGCAATACTTAAGGGGTGCAGGTGCTCCTCTTGGAGGACGAGCCCCGCCTGGGCCAGGCGGTGGCCCGGGCCCTCGTGGCCCAAGGCTACGGGGTGCGCTGGGCGAAGGGCCTGGAGGAGGCCCGGGAGCTCTTCCTGGAGTTGGAGCCCCACCTCATGGTCCTGGACGTGCGCCTCCCCGAGGACTGACGGGGGCTTCCGCTTCGCCCGGGAGGTGCGGGAGGCGGGCTACAAGGGCCCATCCTCTTCCTCACCGCCCGGGACGCCCTGGAGGACCGCGTCCAGGGCCTGGACCTGGGCGGGGACGACTACCTGGTGAAGCCCTTCCACCTGGAGGAGCTTTTGGCCCGGGTGCGGGCCCTCCTGCGCCGGGCCTCGGAGGTGAAGGCCTCCCGGGTGCGTTTGGGGCCCTTGGAGGTGGACCTGGCGGGGCGGGGGGTCTACCTGGAGGGCCGGCGGGTGGACCTCTCCCTGAAGGAGTTCGCCCTCTTGGAAGAGCTCCTCCTCCATCCGGGCCGGGTCTTTGCCCCGGAGGAGCTGGCGGAGCGGGTCTTCGGCGACCCGGAGAAGGTGGGGGCGGTGAAGGTTTACGTGCACTACCTCCGGCAGAAGCTTTTCCCGGAGGTGGTGCGCACCGTGCCCGGGGGGTACCGGCTTGGGAATGAGCCTTAGGACGCGGCTTGCCCTCTTCTTCGCCCTCTCCATCGGGCTTGCCCTCCTCTTCCAGGGGGCCTTGAGCTACCTGGCCTTCAAGGGCCTCCTCGAGGCCGACCTGGACCGTTCCCTCCTCTTCTACGTGCGGACCCTCTCCGAAGGGCGGCCAAGCCCCAGGGGGGAGTTCGCCTTCCGCCTGGTTCAAGGGGAGGCCAGGACGCAAAGCCCCAACTTCCCCGGCTTCCCCGAGCGCCCGCCCGGGGCCTACTGGTGGGAGGGGTGGCGGGTGCGGGTGCTGGA
>BBBL01000473.1 GCA_001311545.1 Thermus kawarayensis JCM 12314
GGGCGGGAGGCCGAGGGCACCGCCTTCGCCGAGGTGAACGAGAACCTCAAGCCCTACAGGGCGGGGGGCGCCCACCGGCACATCCCCGAGATGGAGCAGAACCTGGGGAGGGCCTTGGCCCAGGGTAGGCCGGTCCGCACCCACGGGGCCCGGGAGGAGGTCCGCCTCTCCTTCACCCCCCACCTGGTGCCCATGACCCGGGGCATTCTCCTCACCGCGGAGGCGGAGGTGCAAGGAGCGTGGAGCCAGGAGTCCCTGGACGAGCTGTACCGGGACTTTTACGCGGGAGAGGCTTTCGTGAGGGTCTTGGAAGGCCTTCCCCAGACCAAGGGCACCCTGGGGAGCAACCGGGTGGACCTCAGGCCCCTCTACGAGGAGAGAACGGGTAAGGTCCTGGTCTTCGCTGCCTTGGACAACCTGGTCAAGGGCATGGCCGGGCAGGCGGTGCAGAACTTCAACCTCATGATGGGCTTTCCCGAGGAGACGGCGCTGCCCAAGGAGGGGATATGGCCGTGAGGCTTCCCCTAGGTTTCCGCGCCGGGGCCACCCGGGCAGGGATCAAGCCCTCGGGCAAGCCCGACCTCGCCCTTTTGGTCTCGGGCCTCCCCGCTTCCTGGGCCTACGCCGCCACGCAGAACCGGGCGGCCGCGCCCTCCATCCACCGGGGAAGGGCGCTTTACGCTTCCGGCAAGCCCCTGAAGGCGGTGGTGGTGAACGCCGGGAACGCCAACTGCGCCACCGGGGAAAGGGGCTTCCGGGACGACCGGCGCATGGCCGAGGCAGCGGCCCTCCGCCTGGGCCTTGCTCCGGAGGAGGTCCTCACCGCCTCCACCGGGGTCATCGGGGTGCCCCTTCCCGTGGAGCGGATAGAGGCGGGCCTGCCCCAAGTGGAGCTCACCCCCTTCGCCGAGGCCTTCGCCGAGGCCATCCTCACCACGGACCTGGTGGCCAAGGTGGCCGAGGCCGAGGTGGGGGGAGCGAGGATCGTGGGCGTGGCCAAGGGAAGCGGCATGATCCACCCCAACATGGCCACCATGCTGGCCTTCCTGGTGACGGACGCCAAGGTGCCCCAGGAGGCCCTAAGGGAGGCCTGGCGAGGGGTGGTGGACCGGACCTTCAACCAGGTCACTGTGGACGGGGACACCTCCACCAACGACCTAGCCCTCCTCATGGCCAACGGGGCCTATGGGGAGGTGCCCTTAGGGGCCTTCTGGGAAGGAGTGGAGGCCGTGGCCCGGGAGCTTGCCCGCAAGATCGCCCGCGATGGGGAGGGGGCCACCAAGCTCATGACCGTACGGGTGGTGGGGGCGGCCACGGCGGAGGAGGCGAGGCGGGCGCCCGGG
>BBBL01000474.1 GCA_001311545.1 Thermus kawarayensis JCM 12314
CCCTGGCCCGGGGGTACGGCCTGGCCCTGGCGGCCTACGTGCGTCCCACGGGCTACCGCCTCTACGCCCCCGGGGGGATGCCGGTGGCCGAAGGGGCCTTCAGGCCTTAGGCTCTTCCTTCTTCTCCTCGCCCTCCTGCAGCCCCTTTTTAAACTCCCGCGCGACTGGCCGATTCCCCGGGCCAGCTCGGGGAGCTTCTTGGCGCCGAAGAGGAGGAGGATGACCAGGAGGATGAGGAGGATCTCCAGGGGTCCTAAGCGCATGGGGCCATGATAGCACGCCTTGACCCTCCTAGGGTGAGGTGCTATCGTGGCCTCTGGGTGGCCACGGCCTCCGGGGCGTAGCGCAGGCCGGCAGCGCACTGCTTTGGGAGCAGGGGGTCGCCCGTTCAAATCGGGCCGCCCCGACCACGCGGGAGTAGCTCAGTTGGTAGAGCATCGGCCTTCCAAGCCGAGGGTCGCGGGTTCGAGTCCCGTCTCCCGCTCCAAAGGGCCGGGGTTTTCGCCCCGGCTCCCTTGCTTGGGCCCGTAGCTCAGGGGACAGAGCAGCCGCCTTCTAAGCGGTCGGTCGGGGGTTCGAATCCCTCCGGGCCCGCCAGCTTCAGGATGCAAAGCTTCCGCGTGGGGAAGCATAAGCCCAGGTCAGTTTGAGACCATTTATTGCCCGAAAAGAAGTTTTGTATCCTATTCGCGGAGGAATGATTATGCTGAAGGGTCTTAAGGAGTTTTTGTTTCGGGGCAACGTGTTGGATTTGGCCGTGGCTGTTGTTGTGGGTGCGGCTTTCGGTCAGGTGGTGAACAGTCTGGTGTCGGACATCGTTACGCCTCTTATAGGCGTTTTAGGTGGGGTGCCGGACTTTGCGGGCGTCAAGCTGGGGCCCGTGGCTTTGGGAAAGTTCCTAAATGCCCTGCTCAACTTCATCGTTGTGGGGGCGGCGGTTTACTTCCTGGTGGTGGTACCTACCCAGAGGGTGCGAATGCTCGGGAAAAAAGCGGAAGCATTACCTCTCCCTCCTGCGGAACCTCCGGAAGAGGTTAAGCTCCTTCGGGAAATCCTAGGGGAGCTCAGGAAGAAGGCCTAAGCCGATTCCAGAAGAAGAGGGCCAGATACCCCAGGCCGAGTTCGGGCCTGGGGTCTGTGGTCACGGAAAGCGCGAAGCCGTGGAAGAGGAGGCTTTCCAGGGCGTGAAGGGGGCTTCTTGGGAGAAGGTCCTTGAGGGCGGGGCCCTGCTTGAGGGCCAAAAGGGCCAGGTAGGGGAGGTAGGGCCAGGGCCCCGTGGCGAGGCCCAGGGCGGAGGCCCCGAGGCTTAAGAAGGCCAGGGCCCGGGCGGGGGGTAGGGG
>BBBL01000475.1 GCA_001311545.1 Thermus kawarayensis JCM 12314
CCTCCTCCCCCTCTACCGGGGGCCCTTTTCCGGCTTCCTCCCCACGTGGTGGCCCACCGGGAAAGGCGGGGCCTCGAGGGGGCGAGGCGGGGCCTGGAGGAGCTTTTGGCCTCGGGAGCGGGGGCCTTCGCCGACATCGTCTTCAAGGAGGAGGTGATGGAGTTTCTCCTTCAGGAAAGCCCCCTCCCGGGGTGGCCTTCTACGAGGTCTTCGCCCCCGAACCCTCCGCCGCCGACGAGGTCTTTGACGCCGTGCGGAAAAAGGTGGGGGCCTGGCGGAGGCGGGAAGGGAGGGTGCAGGTGGGGCTTTCCCCCCACGCGCCCTATTCCGTGAGCCCCCCCCTCCTCAAGCGGCTTGCGGAGTGGGCCAGGGCCGAGGGGATCCCCCTCATGGTCCATGCGGCGGAAAGCCCCGAGGAGGTGGCCTTCCTCCGGGAGGGAACGGGTCCCCTGGCGGCCCTTCACCGCCATTTCGCCAAGACCCCCTGGACCCCGCCCGGCACGACCCCCGTGCGCTACCTCCACGCCCTCGGGGTCCTGGGGCCCACCACCCTCCTGGTCCACGGGGTCCAAGTGGACGAGGAGGAGGTGGGGCTCCTGGCGGAAACGGGAACCAAGGTGGTCCTCTGCCCCCGCTCCAACCGGAACCTGGAGGTGGGAGAGGCCCCCCTTTCCCTCTACGCCCGCCACGGGGTGGAGCTCGCCTTGGGCACCGACTCCCGGGGCTCAAGCCCCGACCTGGACGTAAGAAACGAGGCCCGGTTCCTCTGGGGCAAAGCGACCCCCGCCTGCTGGCGCGGGCCCTCACCCGGGGAGGGTACCGGGCCTTGGGCCTTCCTACCCCCAGGCTCGCCCGGGGCACCCCCGCCTCTTTGGTACACTCCCTCTGATGCGGCCCCGCCCGCCCAACCTCCTCCCCACCCTCCGGGACGAAAGCGTGCGCCACCTGGGCCCCCTCATCCTCTACAGCGCCTTCACCGGGGCCATGACGGGGTTTGGGGTGGCCCTCCTCAACCTGCTCCTCCGGGCCTTTGGCCAGCTCACGGGGCTCTTTTTCGGCTACCTGCCGCCGGAAGCCCCCGGGGAAGGGGGGCTTTTGCAGGCCTTCACCGGACCCGGCCTCTGGCCTTCGGCCTTCCTCCTCCCCCTCCTCTTCGCCCTCGTCAGCCTTCTGGGCACCGGCCAGGGGCTTTCCGCCCTCCTCCTCCTGGCCCGGGAAGGGCGGAAAGCCCCCAGCTCGTCCACCCCCGGGCGGTCCTGGGAGGGGTGCTGCAGCTCGCCCTCTACTCCCCCCTGGGGCGGGAAGGGCCTTTCGGCGTCCTGGGGCTCTGGCTGGGAAGCGCC
>BBBL01000477.1 GCA_001311545.1 Thermus kawarayensis JCM 12314
CGGGGTGGGGGGTGCCCTTCGCGGGGGACGAGCTGGTCGGGGAACCTCCCCACCGAGACGGTCCTCCCCCACCTGGAAAGGAAGGGCCTCGCCACCGGGGTGGACCTAAGCCGCCTCCCCCTTCTCGCGGAGGAGGCGGCGCGGCTTAAGGCCCGCTACGCCTAGGCCGCCCGCTTGAGGTAGATCCCGGGGTCCGTGGGGTTGGCCACGGCCTGCACCCGCCTAAGCACCTCCTCCGAAGGGTAGCCAAGGAGGGCGGTGAGCTCCCCGGGGGAGACCACGGCCTCGTAAAACCTCCGGGCCCCCCGCTCCAGGAGAAGGCCCACCAGCTCGGAAAGGGCCTCCTCCCCGCCGGGGAAGGCGGGGCCAAAGGCGTCAGGCACCAGGACGTCCTTCTTGCCCCCGTGGAGGAGGAGGGCGTAGCGGGCCCGGTCCCTTCGGTCCTGCCAGTCGGTGATGAGGTAGACCTTGGTCTCGGAGAGCTTCATCCCGCCCAGGGCCGCCCTCAGGGCCTCGAGGCTCACCCGGGGCGCGGCGCGCATGCCCACGCGTTCCATATCCCCATCTTATTCCCTGGAGGTAGGGGCAAAGTTCCCCAGGAGCTTCCGGGCGTAGATCACCTGCCCGGCGTGGTGCTGGGCGTGCTCCACCAGGTGGTGGAGCACATGGGCCCGGGGGGCCTCCACCCCCTGGCTCCCCACGGGAACCGGCTTCCCCAGGTCCTCCTCCTTCAGGCCCTGGAGGGCGGGGAAGAGGGCCTCCCAAGCCTCCCGGAAGCGGGCCACCACCACCTCTTTGGGCTCGGCCCCGCCCAAAAGCTCCCACTCCCTCCCCCGCCTCGCCCACTCGGGGAGGTGGAGGGGGAGGGCGTAGGAGCCGAGGCGCAGGGAGCTTCCCGCGATGTGGCGCACCAGGCCGCCGATGGGGTTCACCCCCTCCTTGGGCCGCCACCAGAAGCCTTCCTCGGGGAGGTCAAAGGCCCACTTTTCCAGGTGCAGGGCCACCTCCTTCAGGCCCTGGACCCAGGCCGAGACCGCCGGGGGCACCCCCGGCACCAAGGGTTCCAAAAAGGGCGCGGGCATGCCCCTATGCTACCCCAACCCCTAGACTGGGTAGGGTATGGAAGGCCTGGTCCTCCCTCCCCTTCCCTTCCTCCTTCGGCGAAGCCCCCAAAAGCCTGCCCCGCCTGCGGCCTCCCCCGGGGCTTGGCGGCACAGGCGGCCCGTTACCAGCGCTTCTGCCCCCATGTGGCCGTCCGCGCCTGCCCCTTCGGCCCCAGGCGGGGGGTTACCGAGAGCGCCGATGAGGGTAGAGGAAACCCACCAGGCCTTTGACCGG
>BBBL01000478.1 GCA_001311545.1 Thermus kawarayensis JCM 12314
GAAGAGGGTGTAGGCCCAGAGGCCATGCCCCCCAGGAGGCCCGCCAGGGCCCCTTGGGCCGTGGCCCCTTTCCAGTAGAGGCCCAGGAGGGCGGGAGGGGCGAGCTGGGCCACCGCCGCGAAGGAGAGGAGGCCCATCCCCACCAGGCGTAGGCCTCCCCCGCCAAACGGAAGTAGAGGTAGGCCAGGAGCATCACCGCGAAGATGGTGAGCCTGCGCCAGAAGAGGAGGCTTCCCAGGGCGCGGAAGCGGAGGAGCAGGGGGGAGAGCAGGTGGTTGGAGACGAGGATGGAAAGGGCCAGGCCCTCCACCACCACCATGGCCGTGGCGGCGGAGACCCCGCCCAGGAAGGCCAGGAGGGCCAGGGAGGGTCCCACCTCCAGGGCCAGCCCCAGGACGTAGAGGTCGGGGTCTTCCTGGGGAAGGGAAAGCCGTCCCCAAAGGGCCAGGGGCACCACCGGCAGGTTGATGAGGAAAAGGTAGAGGGGAAAGGCCCAGGCGGCGTGGGGAAGATGCCGGGGGTCCACGTTCTCCACCACGCTCACGTGGAACTGCCGGGGCAGGAACAAAAAGGCCAGGCCCGAGAGGACCACCAGGGCTCCCCAGCCAGGTGGCCGGAAACCCTCCGGGGGAGGAGCAGGGGGAGGAGGTCGGGCCGGGAGAGGGCCTTGGGGAAGGGGTTTCCCAGGAGAAGGAGGACCGCGGCCCCCACCAGGAGGAAGGCCAGGAGCTTCACCAGGGACTCAAAGGCCACCGCCAGCACCAGGCCCTGGTGCCGCTCGGAGGGGTCCAGGCGGCGGGTGCCGAAGAGGACGGCGAAGAGGGCGAGGAGGAGGGCCGTGGGCAGGGCCACGTCCTGCAAGGGGGCCTTTTCCCCGCTCAGGAAGAGGAAGGCCTGGGCGATGGCCTTGAGCTGGAGGGCGAGGTAGGGGAGGAGCCCCACCGCCAGAAAGCCCGCCGCCAGGCTTCCCAAGAGGGGGTGGCCGTAGCGGAGGAACAGGTAGTCCGCCCAGGAGGTGAGGCGGTGGGCCCGGGCCAGCTCCAAGAGCCTGCCGTGGAGGAAAGGCCAGAGGAGGAGGACCAGGGTGGGACCCAGGTAGATGGGCAGGAAGCCCGCCCCTTGGGTGGCCGCCCGGCCCACGCTCCCGAAAAAGGTCCAGGCGGTGGCGTAGACCGCCAGGGAGAGGGCGTAGACCCAGGGCCCTTGGGCCCGGGCCCGGCCCCACCCCTCCCCCCACAGGGCCACCAGGAAGAGGAAGCCCAGGTAGAGGAAGAGGCTGAGGAGGAGAAGGGGAGGGCTCATGGCCTGCGGAAGAGGAGGTAGGCCAGAAGGAC
>BBBL01000479.1 GCA_001311545.1 Thermus kawarayensis JCM 12314
CTCCTCCGCCCCCTCCTCCGCCTCCACCATCACCCGGAGAGGGGCTCGGTCCCCGAGGGGCGGACGTTCACCCGGCCCCTTCCCCCAAGCGGGCCTCGGCCTCCCGGATGGCCTCCCCCAGCCTCGGATTCGCCATCACCCTGGCCTTGTCGGAGACGCGCACGTTGAGGAGGATTTGGGGGTACATGGGAAGGGCTTCGTACCAGTGGGCGAGGTCCCCCCCCAAGGCCAGGAGGGCCTTCAGGGTGAGGAGGGCGGTGAGGAGGCCGTCCCCGGTGGTGTGGTGGCGGAGGAAGATCACGTGCCCCGAAGGCTCCCCCCCAAGGCGAGGCCCGTCTCCTTGAGCCTCTCCAGGACGTACCGGTCCCCCACCGCCGCCCGGTGGAAGGCGAGGCCCTTTTCCTTGAGGGCCACCTCGAGGCCCATGTTGCTCATCACGGTTCCCACCACCCCCTTCTCCCCAAAGGCCAGGGCGGCGAGGTAGAGGATGTGGTCCCCGTGGAAGAGGCGGCCCTTCCGGTCCACGAACTGCACCCGGTCCCCGTCCCCGTCAAAGGCGATTCCCAGGTCCAGCCCCAGCTCCACCACGAAGCGGGCCAGGGCCTCGGGGTGGGTGGAGCCGCAACCCCGGTTGATGTTCCTCGTCCGGGGTGTTGAAGAAGGCCATGACCTCGGCCCCCGCCCTCTGGAAGAGCTTGGGGCCGATGCGGTAGGTGGCCCCGTGGGCGAGGTCCAGGCCCACCTTAAGCCCCGTGAGGTCCGGGGCGTGGGCGAGGAGGAAGTCCAGGTACATCCTCTCCGCCTCCCGGAAGTCCCCCACGGTGCCGATGCCCCGGGTGGGGTGGTCCTCCGCGAGAAGGCGCTCAATCTCCTCCTCGGCCTCGTCGGGGAGCTTTTCCCCGCTGGGCCCGAAGAACTTGATGCCGTTGTCCTGGTAGGGGTTGTGGCTGGCGGAGATCATGGCCCCCGCCGTGGCCTTAAGGGCCCGGGTGAGGTAGGCCACCCCCGGGGTGGGAAGCACCCCCAGGTGCTCCACCCTCACCCCCTGGCTCAGAAGCCCCGCCGCCAAAGCGGCCTCCAAGAGGTCCGAGGACTCCCGGGTGTCCTTGGCCAGGAGCACCACGGGCCTGGGGCTTTGGGCCCGGAAGTAGGTCCCCGCCGCCTGGCCGAGCTTTAGGACGAACTCCGGGGTCAAGGGGGGCTTTCCCGCCTCGCCCCGCACCCCGTCGGTGCCGAAGTAGCGCCTCACGGGGGCCACTATACCAGGGCCCCTGGGGCGGGTGGGGCGAGCCCTCCCCCGGGGGCCCGGGAGGGGTCCTGGGCCTTGATTTACT
>BBBL01000480.1 GCA_001311545.1 Thermus kawarayensis JCM 12314
GCTGGCGCGGCTTGGGTGAAGGGGAGGAGGCCTTCTTCCCACATGGCGTGGGGGGTTTTCCTTTGGCTGAGGACTCTCCTCGTGGTTTACCCCAACACCCCACGCCCGCATAGGGGCAAGCGTCCCACTACGGTGTGAGCCGTGATGGGAACCTGCATAGGACTTCCCCCGGCCTTCAGGCAGAGGCTTTCACACGCGGCGGGTACCCAGGGGCGGCAAGCCCCGCCTGGCGGCGGCGAGCCTGGCGGTGAGGACCCGGAAGGGGCTCGCCGAGGTGTAGTCCAACAGGTCCGCCACGAACCGGACGCTCCCCGCCTCCCCCCCGTGCTCCCCGCAGAGGCCGAGCTTGAGCCTGGGGTTGGCCCGCCTTCCCTCCTCCACCGCCATCTTAAGAAGGCGCCCCACCCCCTTCTCGTCCAGGCGCTCCGTGGGATCTGAGGGGAAGAGGCCCTCCTCCACGTAGCGGGGCAGAAACTTCCCGGCGTCGTCCCGGGAGAGGCCGAAGGCCATCTGGGTGAGGTCGTTGGTGCCGAAGCTGAAGAAGTCCACCAGGGGAGCGATCTCCGAGCCAGAAGGGCCGCCCTGGGGGTTTCTATCATGGTGCCGAAGGGGATGGGCCGTACTCCTGGAAGAGTTCCTCGGCCAGGGCCCTGGCCCTCTCCACCTCCTTGGGGTCGGCCACCAGGGGGACCATGACCTCGGGACGGGGGTCATGCCCTTCCTCCCTTAGCTCCTTGGCGGCCTCCAGGAGGGCCTTTAGCTGCATGCGGAAGATGCCGGGTCTAAGGAGAAGGAGCCTTACCCCCCGGAAGCCCAGCATGGGGTTCAGCTCCCTTAAAGCCCTTGCCCGCTCCAGAAGGCGCCTGGCCTCCTCATCCCCGGTCTTGGCCTGCTCGGCCAGCTCCTCCAGGGGGGGCAGGAACTCGTGGAGGGGCGGGTCCAGGAGGCGCACGGTCACGGGGAGGCCGTCCATGGCCCGGAGGATCTCCTTAAAGTCCTCCTTCTGGAACCGGAAGAGCCGCTCCAAGGCCTCGGCCTCCTCCTCGGGGGTTTCCGCCAGGATGAGCCGGCGCACCCAAGGGATCCGGTCCTCCTGGAAGAACATGTGCTCCGTGCGGCAGAGGCCGATCCCCTGGGCCCCGAAGGCCCGGGCCCTCCGGGCGTCCTCCGGGGTGTCGGCGTTGGCCCTGACCCCAAGGCGCCTATGGGGTTCGGCCCAGGCGAGGAGCTTCTCCAAAAGGGCCTCCCCCGCAGCCTCCACCAGGGGCACCACCCCCAGGAACACCTCCCCCGTGCTCCCGTCCAGGTGAGGAGGTTCCCCTCCCG
>BBBL01000481.1 GCA_001311545.1 Thermus kawarayensis JCM 12314
CCCCCGCACCCCCCGTCCCCTAGGCCGGAAGCGCAGGGTCTTCCCCTCCCGCCAGAGGAAGCTCCGCCCCGGGAGGACCTCCTCCCCCTCCAGGAGGACCGCCAGGCCGTACCCGGCGAAGGCCGCCACCAGGGGCCTCAGAGCGGTGAGGACGGGGCCTTTGTAGGCGATCTCCAAAAGCGGGGCCCCTTCCGGGTTGCCCACCAGGCGGTTGGCCACCCGGCGGAGTAAGGGTCCAGGGGCCCCGAACGGGCCAGGCCCAGATGCCCCGCCAGAAACCGCCCCCCGTCCACCACCAGGTCCAAAAGGCCCGGCTCCTCCACCCGGAAGGCGGGAAGGGCCGGTTCAGGGGGCAAGAGCTCCAGGGGCTCGGGCTCGGGAGGGACGGGCCCTTCGGCCTCAAAAAAGCGCACCCGGTCCCCGGGGCGGAGGAGGAAGGGCTCCTCCCGGTGGGGGTCGTAGACGGCCAGGAGGGCCCTTCCCAGGAGGTTCCACCCCCCGGGGGAAGGCAGGGGGTAGATGCCCGTCTGCGCCCCGGCCACGGCCACGCTGTGGGCCGGAACCCGGGGCCTGGGGTGGGGCTTGCGGGGGAGGCGCAGGGCCTCCTCCACCAGGGCCATGAAGGGAAAGCCGGGGGTAAACCCCAGGGCGTAGACCCGGTAAAGGGGCCTCTGGTGGAGGGCCTTCACCCTTCCGGGGTGAGCCCCGTCCTCCGGGCCACCTCCAGGAGGTCCTCCCCATCGTAGCGCACGGGGATCCCCACCACCCTCTCCCCTCCCCTCCCCTCCTCGGGGAGGGCGTGAAGAAGGCGGAGGAGCCGCTCCCTGGAGGTTATTCTGGGATCATATTCCAGGTAAAGCGTGCCGTAGGCGGGGACCGCCTCCAAGAGGCCGGGGGGAGGGCTTTGAAGAAGACCCTGGGCCAAGGCCAAGGCCCGGCGGTTGGCCTCCTCGGAGAGCCCTTCCCCGAAGCGTAGGTAAAACCCTTCCCCCACACCCTTACTCTACCGCCCCCGGCATGACCCGCCCCTTAAGCTCCCGATCGGGCAAGGGCAGGAGGAAGAGGAGGGCGGCAAGGATGAAGAAGGCGCTATAGAGGAAAATCCTCCGCAAGGCCTCGGTGATCCCCAGGCTCAGGGCCTCCTTAAGCTTGGCCTTGACCGCCTCCAGCTGGGCCCGCACCTCTTTGGAAACCGCCTCCAGGGCCTGGCCTGGGCCTGGCCCAAGGCGGCCTCGATGGACCCGCCGCCTGTCCTTCCGCCTCCTTCAAGCCCTTTTCCACCTGGGCCAGGACCTGCGGGCGCAGGGCGGGCGGGGGAGGGTT
>BBBL01000482.1 GCA_001311545.1 Thermus kawarayensis JCM 12314
CCCGGCCCCGGAAGCCCCGGCTACCCCCCTTCCGGGAGCGCCCTCCAGGACGGCAATTTTGCCGTGCAACATTCACCTCTACCTCCCAAGGGGGTAGTCCACCCTGGGGTCTCCCTCGAGGTGGGGGGGCGTTGTCCCCTCCCCGGGTTCACCCCGGGGCGTTGGGATCCTGAATGTTGCACGGCAACCCCCACCCCGGCCCTGACCCGGCAGATCGCCGTCCAGGACGGCAAAAACCGCGCCCTGGCCTGGGTCCAGCGCCTCCTCCGGGAGACCCTGGCCGAGACCCCGGAGGACGACCCCCGCCGCCAGCCCCTCCAGAACCTCCTGGCCCTGGCCGAGGAGAAGGGCCTCGAGGCCGGACCCCTCCGCCTCCTCCTCCTCCTCGCGGCCCTGGGCCGCCGCTACCTCCGGGAAACGGCGGGCCCCAAGGCCGTGAGGAAGGCCTCCCAGGTGGCCTTCCACCTCCCCCTGGACCTGGTGGCGGCCTACCTCCAGGTGCACCGCGCCACGGTCTGGCGCTGGACGGAGCGCCTGGAGGAGGCCGGGCTGGTGCGGGCCCGCACCCACGTGGCCACGGCGGTGTGGGGCGGGGAGGAGAGGAACCTGAACACCGGCACCGTTTGGGCGGTGCGGTTGAAGCCCGGGCGGGCCAGGCTCCGCTACGAGGACCTGGCCCACCCCTGGCGGGACCTACGGGCCGACCTCGAGGAGGGCCGCACCGCCTACCGGGTGATCTACCCCAAGGGCAAACGGCGAAAGGACCCCGTCAGGCCCTCCCTGGAGCTCCTGGTGCGGTGGACCCTGGGGATCCGGGAGGTGCCGGCCTTGGACTTCCTGCGCCCCGCCCCCACGGAGAACCCCACCATCGAGGCCGCCTTCCTCCTGGCGGAGATGGAGGCCCAGGCCCGGCCCACGGTCATCGACCTCCTCTCGGAGCGCATGGCCCACGAGCTCAACGACCCCCACTCCCGGCGCTTCTACGCTGGCCTGCTCTGGAAGGTGGTGGAGGGCGAACTCTCCCCCCACGCCCTGGTGCACGCCTACCACCGGGCCCGGGCGGCCCTAAGGGAGGGGTACGCCAGACGAGGAGGGGCCTTCCTCCAGCACCTCCTCCAAGGGGCGGCCTAGCCCCCCCTCCCCGCATAAACCCCACACCCCCGGAGGCCTGGGATCCCGGCCCTTCCCCCGCATAACCTTGCCGGGTCCCGGCCTCGAGGCGCAACTCCATGCGCCTTTCCCCCGGTTTTTCCCCTTCCCCACGGCTTTTCCTGCGCGAAAGGCAGCTTTCGTGCACCTCACCCCCTGGGAGCCACTGAG
>BBBL01000483.1 GCA_001311545.1 Thermus kawarayensis JCM 12314
CTTCGGCCGGACCATCGCCCAGCACGCCCCCACCTCCCCGGGGGCCCACGCCTACCGCCGCCTGGCCGAGGAGGTGATGACCCGTGTCCAAGAAGGCTAGCGGCCTGGGAGGGGCCTCGAGGCCCTCCTCCCCAAGGGAAGCGGAAGCGTGGTGCGCCTGCCCCTCACGGCCATCCGGCCCAACCCCCACCAGCCCAGGAGGCGCTTCGCCCAGGACTCCCTGGAGGAGCTCGCCGCCTCCATCCGGGAAAAGGGCCTCCTCCAGCCCCTTTTGGTGCGGCCCAAGGGGGAGGGGTTTGAGCTGGTGGCGGGGGAGCGACGCTTCCGGGCGGCCCAAATGGCGGGCCTTTCCGAGGTCCCCGCGTGGTCCGTGACCTCACCGACCAGGAGGCCTTGGAGCTGGCCCTGGTGGAGAACCTCCAGCGGGAGGACCTTTCCCCGGTGGAGGAGGCCCGGGGGTACCAGGCCCTTTTGGCCATGGGCCTGACCCAGGAGGAGGTGGCCAAGAGGGTGGGCAAGGCCCGTTCCACCGTGGCCAACGCCCTGCGGCTCCTTCAGCTTCCCGAGGAGGTCCTGGAGGCCCTGGAACGGGGCGAGATCACCGCCGGGCACGCCCGGGCCTTCTCATGCTGGAGCCCGAGGACCGGCTTTGGGGCCTTGGGGAGATCCTGGCCAAGGGGCTTTCCGTACGCCAGGCGGAGGCCCTGCGGGAGCGCCTGGGCCGGGAGGGGAGGCCCAAAGAGGACTCCCCCTTTCCCTGGAGCTCTCCCGGCACCTGGGCCTGCCGGTGCGGGTGGTGGGGGGGAGACGGGGCCGGGTGGTCATCCACTACCGTTCCCCGGAGGAGCTGGAGGCCCTCCTAGAGCGCCTCGGCTACCAGGCGTAGCCGAAGAGGACCCGCACCGCCCCCATGCGGTCGGTGCGGGCGATCTGGACGCCGTGGGTCCGGAGGCGTTCCAGCGCCTCGGGGTGGGGGTGGCCGAAAGGGTTGGGCCCCACCCCGAGGAGGGCCACCCGGGGCCGGGTCTTCTCCAGCAGGGCCTGGGAGGTGGCGGTCCGCGCCCCGTGGTGGCTCGCTTTTAGGACCTCCACCGGGCCTACCGGTAGGCTCCTTTCCACCTCCTCGGGCACGTCGGCCAGGAGGAGGGCCCGGGCCTCTCCGAAGTCCAGGAGGAGGACCAGGCCGTCCCGGTTGTCGTCCCCGCTTAGGGCCTGGGGCCAGAGCACCCGAACCCTCCCCCTGCCCACGGCCAGCTCGGTTCCCCGCCCCCGGGAAGCGCAGGGGCACGCCTCGGGCCCTGAGGGCCTGCACCAGGGGG
>BBBL01000484.1 GCA_001311545.1 Thermus kawarayensis JCM 12314
CCCGAAAGGTGCAGGGCCAGGGCCTTGGCGCTTAAAGGGCGGCCGTTCACCCGGAAGAGGCTCCGCTCCCCTTCGATGCGCCGCTCCACCACCAGGCGCTCCCTCCCCCGGGAAAGCTCCAGGCGCACCTCGGCGAAGCGGCCGGGGGCCTGCCCTCCCCCCCGTGGAAGAGGAAGGCCCTAAGCTCCTGGCCCCTAAGCTCCTGGGCCCGGGCCCCCGTGGCGAAGCGCAGGGCCTCCACCAGGTTGCTCTTCCCCGAGCCGTTGGGCCCGAGGATGCCGGTGATGGGGTCAGGAAAGTCCAGGACCGTGCGCTCGGCGAAGGACTTGAACCCCTGGAGGATGAGGCGGTCCAGACGCCAGGTTTCCTTCATGGCAAGGTGTAGGGCTGGCTCAGGTCCAGGTGGGCCAGGCCGGGGCTCGGCTTTCCCTCCACCAGAAACCGCACCTCCTTGGCCCCGGAAAAGGTGGCGAGGAGGGTGTAAACCAGGCTGTAGAGGCGGTAGACCTCCGAGGAGGCGTCCAGCCCCTGGGCGAAGTCCTGGGGCAGGTCCACCACCAGGGCTTCCCCCGTGCGGAAGAGGGCCCTGGGGCGGGGGGCTTTGAGGGCCTCCGCCCAGGCCTGCAGGGCCTTGGCCTCCGGGGTTTCCCCGGGGCCTAGCTCCATGGTCAGGGTCTCCTTGAGGAAGCCCTGGGGGGGGTTGGGGCGGTAGAGGACCAGGGCCAGGGAGGAGGCCTGCGGTTCCTCCGCGGGCAGGGGCAGGATGGGGCCGGGGGGCTTCCCTTGGCCTGCCAGTAGAGGAGGCCTCCCAGGAGGAAGACCGCAAGCCCTAGGAGGTTCCAGAGGGTCAGGAAGCGCTTCATGGGGCCTCCAGATACTGCCGGATGCCCTGGGCCACGGCCTGGGCCAGGGCCTCGCGGTCTTCGGGGGTCTTGAGCCTCTCCACCCCCACCTCCAGGACCACCGCCGCCCCGGGAACGTCGGTGAGGGCGTAGGGACCTTCGGCCTGGGCCACCACCAGGCCCAAGGCGGAGAAGGCGCGGGCCAGGGCCTCCGCCAGGAGACGGGGGTCCCCGGCGTAGACCTTGAGGAGGGTGGCCTGCTCCTTGGGGGCGGTTTTGAGGAGGGCCTCGGCGTTCTGGGCCAGGGGGGGCGGAGCGGGCCTTGGGCAGGTAGAGGTTGAGGGCGCTTCCCTGGGTCACGTGGAAGGAGACCACCACCGAGGCGGTCTGCGCCTGGAGGAGGCGGGCCTCCAGGGGCAGGGTCTCGTCCTTGGCCCGGGTCAGGCGGCTTCCCGGCAGGCGGGCCGC
>BBBL01000485.1 GCA_001311545.1 Thermus kawarayensis JCM 12314
GGAGCGGGGCTGGGCGGGGTGGTGGTCTACGGGGCGGTGCGGGACGCGGAGGAGCTCGAGGAGGTCCCCATGGGCCTCCTCGCCCTCGCCGCCACGCCGAGGAAGAGCGCCAAGGAGGGCAAGAGGGAGGTGGACGTGCCCCTCAGGGTTCTCGAGGCGCGGGTTCTTCCGGGGTGGTTCCTGGTGGCCGATGAAGACGGGCTTCTTCTCCTGCCCGAGCCCCCGAGCGGCGGCCAAAGCGCCGGATGAGCTCTTCCTCTCTCAGGGCCAGGAGGACGGGCCTCCCGTGGGGGCAGACCCAGGGGGTCTCACAGGCCAGGAGGGCGTCCAGGAGGGCCTGGCCCTGGGCCCTCCCCAGGGGGTGGCCCGCTCTAAGGGCGGGCAGGCAGGAAAGCCGGGCCAGAAGCTCCTTAAGGCTTCCCCCCTCGCCCCGCAAGGCCTCCTTGAAGACGGGAGGAAGCAGAAGGGGGTAAGGGTGGAGGAAGGGGGGCGCCTCGAGGAGGCGGACCCTCGAGGGCCCAAAGCTCGTAGACGAAGAGCCGGCCCTCCATCCCCTGGCCCAGACGCTCCTCCTCCCCGGGGGAAAGCTCCACCAGGACCGGGTACGGGAGGGGGGCCAGGCCTTCCGCCTCCAGGCGCCGCTTCAACTCCTCAAAGATCACCCGCTCGTGGGCGGCGTGCTGGTCCACGATGTAGAGGGTGCCCTCCCCTTCGGCCAGGAGGTAGCTCTCCCGGAACTGGGCGAGGAAACGGAGCCGGGGCAGGCCGGAAGGGGTGGGCGGGGAAAGGGGAAGAAGGGGCTTGGGCCCCTCGAGGAGGCGGGCCAGGTTCTTCCGGGCCAAAACCCCCCGCAGGCCTCCTCCACGAAGGCCTCCGCCTCGGGCTCCAGGAAGACCTCCTCCTTACGGGCGTCCAGGCGGAGCCGGAAGGCGGAAGGGGGAAGCCTCAGGTTCAGGACCCCCACGGGGAAGTGCCCCTCGGGAAGGAGTTCCCGGTAGGCCCGGCGCACCGCCTTAAGGAGCCCGGGGGGAAAGGCCACGGGACGGCCGTTCACCGCGAGGAAGAGGGCGTCCTCCCGGGTGCGGGAAACCTGGGGACCGGAGAGGAGGCCCCAAAGGGCAAACCCTCCCTCCTCCGCCTCCACGGGGAAGAGCCTTTCCGCCAAGACCCTGCCGAAGGCGAGCCGGGCCGCTCCATAAGCCCCGCCCCGGGGAAGAGGAGCCTGGCCTCCCCCTCCACGAAGAGGGCGAGGGCCAGGTGGGGGTGGTGGAGGAGGTAGCGCCTCGCGAGCTCCAGGACCCCCCGG
>BBBL01000486.1 GCA_001311545.1 Thermus kawarayensis JCM 12314
TCCAGGGCCAAGGCGGCGAGGAGGCCCACCAGGACGGAGAGGGGCACGGTGAGGAGGGTGTAGAGAAGGGTTACGCGGAGGGCGTTCCCGTTCTCCGGGATGAGGAGCCGGGGGAGGGCGGGGAAGCCCTCCACGAGGATCCTGAGGGCGGGAAGGTAGGTGAAGGCCAGGAGGAAAAGGCCGGTGGGGAGGAGAAAGGCCCAGGCGCGCACGCCTCCTGCATACGGCCCCGGTGTCAGGGGACGGTCATCCCCCCTGAGGCGGCCTCACCGGCACCCCTGCCCGTCCTTCCCCTGGTCCCAGAGGGGCTCGGCCCTTCGGGGGTCAGGAGGAAGGCGTTCCGCCCGTCCCGGAGTTGTCGCTTCAGCACCCGCAGGGTCTTCCCCCTGGCCTCCTCGTCCAGCAGGGGGAAGAGGAGCTCAAAACGGTCTTGGAAGTTCCGGGGCATGGCGTCGGCGCTGGTGAGGTAGACCCGCCACCTCCCCCCGTTCCGGAAGGCCGCCACCCGGGCGTGCTCCAGGAAGCGGCCCACCAGGCTCCTCACCCGGAAGCGGGGGTGCAGGAGGGTGAGGGTGCTCCGGACCAGGAGGTCCACCCGGGCCCCCTTCTCCGCCGCCCGGGCCAGGGCCTCCAGCACCCCAGTCCGTGAGGTGGTTGAACTTGAGGAGGATCCGTCCCTCGGGGTGGGCCTCGTTTTCTATGGCCTCCAGGAGGAGGCGCCGGATGGCCTCCCCGGTGGCCAGGAGGTGGAGCCTGGGGGCCTCTCCCCGGGCCATGGCCTGGAAGAAGGCCAGGAGATCCCGAACCACCTCCTCCCGGGCGGTGAAGAGGGAGAAGTCGGTGTACTGGCGGCCGTTTTGCGGGTTGTAGTTGCCCGTGCCCAGGTGGGCGTACCCCCCTTCCCGGGTGAGGAGGAGGAGGGCCTTGGCGTGCACCTTGCGCTCGGGGAGGGGCAGGACCCTCACCCCGGCCCGGAGGAAGCGCAGGTACCAGGAGAGGTTCAAGAGCTCGTCAAAGCGGGCCCGGCCCTCCAGGAGGACGTGGACCTTCCTGCCCAGGCGGGCGGCCTCGAGGAGGGCCTCCGCCAGGGCGTTTTCCTCCCCGATGCGGTAGAGGGTGGCCCAGATCTCCTCCGCCTCCAGGGCCATCTGGGCGAAGCGCTCCACGGCCCCGTAGTCCTCGCAGGTGGTAGAGGAGGAGGTCCTTCCTCTTGAGGCGATGCAGGGGGTTCTTGAGGAAGGCCTTGGGCCGGGAGGGGCGCAGAGGGGGGAAGCGCCACTCGGGGGGCCCCTCGGCCACCAGGC
>BBBL01000487.1 GCA_001311545.1 Thermus kawarayensis JCM 12314
CGGAGCTCGCCTCCCTGGCGCGCCACATGGCCCCCCTGGCCGAGGCCCTCTCCGGGGAGGTGCGGCGGTTCACCCTGGCCACGGACCAGCAGGAAATTCTGGCCCTGAAGGTGGGGGAGTACATCCTGGGAGCGGTGATTGAGCGGGGCATGGACGCAAGGCCATCGGCCAGGAGCTTTCCCGCATCGCCCTTAAGGTGCAAGGCCTCTAGGAGGAAAGATGGTGGAGGAAGCCCTCAAGGAACTCAAGGCCACCCGGGGAGTGCGGGTGGCGGCCCTGCTCAGCGAGGACGGCTTCGTGGTGGAGGAGGTTCGCGAGGAGGGGCCCCGATCCCGGCCTCCTCTCCGCCCGGGCCGCCACCGTCTTGGGCGCGGCCCAGGCCCTGGCCCAGACCCTGGGCCAGGAAGGCCCGGGTCACGGGCCTGGCCCGTATCTTGGTCACGGGCCTGGCCCGTATCTTGAAGAGGTCATGGTAGAGTACCCGGAAGGGGCGCTTCTTTTGGCGCCCCTCCCTGGGCACCACCTTCTCCTTTTCCTGGACGGGGTGAAAAGCCTAGGCCGGGCGCGGCTCACCCTAAAAAGGGTGCTGCCCAGGCTAGAGGAGGCCCTTAGATGAACGAGATCAAACTAGACATCCAGATAGACAAGGACACCGCCCTAGGCCGTTACACCAACCTGGCCTCATCGCCCACACCAAGAACGAGTTCATCCTGGACTTCGCCCTGCTCCAGCCCCAAGGCGGGGCCATGGTGGTGAGCCGCGTCATCACCAGCCCCCAGCACGCCAAGGCCCTTCTCCGCAGCCTGGCCGAGAACGTGGCCCGCTACGAGGAGACCTTCGGCCCCATCCCCGAGCCCGTGGCGGAGAACCAGGCCTAAGTACCCCCTAGAGGTTCTCCCTCCACCAGTCCAGATAGGCCCTAAGCCGGGCCAGGCGGCGGTCAGGGCGGCCCGAGCGGGAAAGCTCGTGCCCTTCCTCGGGAACCCGCAGGAAGCGGGCCTTCACCCCCAGGTGGCGCAGGGCCGTGTACCAGGTCTCCCCCTGGTCTATGGGGCAGCGGTGGTCGGCCTCCGAGTGGACCACGAGGGTGGGCGTCCGCACCTGGTGGACAAGGCGCAAGGGGCTCTTCTCCCAGAGGACCTCGGGCCTCTCCCAGGGCTTGGCCCCAAGCTCCAGGTAGGTGAACCGGGGGCCGATGTCGCTGGCCCCGAAGAAGCTGAACCAGTTGCAGATGCTCCGGTCGGTGACCGCCGCCCGGAAGCGCCCGGGGTGGCGGGCGGTGAGCCAGTTCACCATGTACCCCCCCG
>BBBL01000488.1 GCA_001311545.1 Thermus kawarayensis JCM 12314
GGCGGTGCCGCTCCGCCAGGGAGACGAGCTCCGCAGGCGGGGCGAGGCGCCAGCGCAGGGAGGGCCTCCAGAGCCACCTTTCGGCCGCTTTGCAGGTCCACGATGGGCTGGTAGGCCAGGTACAGGCCCCCGCCCCCCTCCAGGTCCCCCCGCAGGGCCTCCAGGAGGGTCATCTCCCGCTTTAGGGCCTCCTGCAGGACCTCCTCGTAGAAGGCCAGGCGGTCCTTGCCCTCGCCCTTGGCCCGGTAGAGGGCCAGGTCCGCCCGCTTCAGGAGCTCCCCCGGGGAAAGCCCCGCCTCCCCCAGGCGATGCCCAAAGAGGTGGTGAGGTGGTAGACCTTTCGGCCCAGGGGCAGGGGAAGGCGCACCACCTCCAGAAGCCTTTCTGCACCTGCGCCGCCTCCTTGGGCTCCTTGAGGCCGGTGAGGAGGACCAGGAACTCGTCTCCCCCTGGCGGGCCACCAGGTCCCGGGGGCGGAGGGCGGCGCGGAGCCGGGCGGCCACGGTGCGGATCACCTCTCCCCGGCGGCGTGGCCCTCCAGATCGTTGACCAGCTTGAGGCCGTCCAGGTCCAGGTAGAGCACGGCCAGCTGGGAGGGGGCCTCCTTAAGGGCCTGGGACAGCTTTTCCAGGAAGAAGAGGCGGTTGGGCAGGCCCGTGAGGACGTCGTGGTAGGCCAGGTGGGCGAGCCGGCTCTCCAGCTCCATCCTCCTCAGGAGAAGCCCGAGCTGGCTGGCGAAGGCCTGGGCCAGTTCCAGGTCCAAGGGGCCGAAGGCGTCCTCCCGCTCAAAGTTGTCCAGGTACAAGAAGGCCTTCCGCTCCCCGGCCAGGTAGACGGGCACCGAAAGGACGGCCCGGATCTCCCGCGTGCGCCCGGCCTCCTCCATGACCTTGCGGCGGCCCGGGTCCAGCCTGCGGTTGAAGCGCTCCAGGTCCCGCCGGGTGAAGACCTGGGCCTCCCGGTGCCCGGTGAGGGAGAGGGGCTCCTCAGGGTGGAGGCGGACCTGACGGAGGGAGCGTAGGTCGTAGCCCCGGGCGGCCACGAAGTGGTAGTACCCGTCCTCTATGAGGACGGTAACGCTTCCCGCCTGGGCGCTGGGGATGGTGTCCAGGGCGGCCTCGAGGACCAGTCCAAAGACGGACTCGGAAAGCCCCTCGGCCACGAGGGTCTCGTAGACCCGGAGGAGGTTGCGCCGGAAGGCTCGTGGCGGGCCTGGCGCACCTGGGCCTCCTGGCGCTCCCGCTCGTCCACGCCTAGGACCAGCACCTCCAGGACCTCCTTCCCGGGTCCGGGCACGGCCAG
>BBBL01000489.1 GCA_001311545.1 Thermus kawarayensis JCM 12314
AGGAGGTCGGCGTAGCGGAGGAGGCGGCGGGTGAGGGGAGGGCTCTCGTCCCACCGGCCCCGCGCCATGCGCTCGGAGCCCGAGCGGGGGCTATAGGCCACGCAGAGGGCGTTGCGCTTGGGCTCCCCCTCCTTGGCCCACTTCTCCGCCTTGCGGGCCAGGTCCAAGGCGTCCTGCAGAGGCTCCAGGTGGTGGACCACCGCCAGGCCCACGGAGAGGCTGGGGGCCTGGCCACCCTGTCCGAAGGGAGCCATGACCTTTTGGAAGCGCTCCGCCAGGGCCTTGCGGCCATGAGGCCTTGTGGAGGGGAAGGAGGGCCAAGACGTCGTCCCCCCCGGAGTAGACCAGGGCGCCCCCGTGGGCCTCCACGATGCCCTTGACCCGGGCGGCGAACCCCAGGGCCAGGGCGTTGGAGAAGCGGCGGTGCTCTTCGGGGCTCTTGAGCCGGTCCAAGGTCTCCCCCATGCGGTCCCCGTCGGCGTGGAGGAGGGCGTAGTAGGCCCCGGGAGGCGCCTTCACCCCTCCCCGGGAAAGCTCCCTCCAGAGCTTCCCGAGGCGGTCTCGGGCCTCCTCCAGGCGTCCGGGGTCTTCGGCGAGGGCGGGGAACTCCTCGAGGCGGCTCTCGTACAGGAGGCGGACGTCCCACTCCCCGAAGGGGGTCTCCCGCAGGGCGGGGTGGTGGGTCCTGGCCCGCGCCTCCTCCCCCACCAGCCTCCCCAGGTCCTCCAGGGCCTTCCTCAGCGCCCCCTCGAGGCCAGCCCTCCTGACCCCTTCCCAGAAGGGGAGGGCCGCCACGTGGGTGGTGCTCAGGAAGCCGTGCTCGGTCTGCCACCAGCGCTTGAGGAGGTCCGGGCCCGAGAGGTACTCCCCCGGGCGCAGGCCGAGGCGCACCCGGAGGCGGTCCGCCTCCCTTTCGGGCAGGCGGAGGACGCTCTCCCGGGCCCCGTCCAGGAACTCTTGTAGGCCGGGCTTCCCCAGGCCACGGGGGCGAAGTCCCGGGTGTTCTTGCGGGCCGCCAGGAGGGCCATGAGCCGCTCCCGGGCCCCGGGGTAGTCCCCCTTGAGGGGGAGGTGGGCGTAGTAGCCTCCAGGAGGTCCTGGACCTGGGCCAGGGCCTCTTCCCAAAGAAGGTGGTTCTTGCGGGGGGTAAAGACCTCCTCCGCCCGCGCCAGGAGGTAGTTCTTGGCCGCCCTCAGGGCCGCCTCCCCCAGGGCCTCCGGGTCCTTCCCCTCCGGGACCCGGACCAGGAGCACGTTGGGGATGCCCGCCTCGGCCAGCCTCTCCAGCCCCGCCCCGTCCTCGGGG
>BBBL01000490.1 GCA_001311545.1 Thermus kawarayensis JCM 12314
GAGGCTTCCCCCTCAGGAGGTGCTGAGGCGGTACAAGGACCAGGCCCGGACGGTGGAGCGGGGGTTCCGGTTTCTGAAGGACCCCCTATTCTTTGCGGAGAGCACCTTCTTGAAGCGGCCCGAGCGGGTGATGGCCCTGGGGATGGGGATGGCCCTGGCCCTTCTGGTGTACGCCCTGGGGGAGTGGGCGCTGAGGCGGAGGCTGGAGGGGACGGGGTCCAGCCTGCCGGACCAGAAGGGGAGACCCACAGCCAAGCCCACCTTGCGCTGGGTGTTTCAACTGTTCATGTGGGTTCGCCTGGTGGAGCTGGGGGGCAAGTTGCTGGTCATCAACCTGGCTCCCCATCACGAGAACGCGGTGCGCCTCCTGGGGGCCGGGCGATATTACCTGCTGGAGTGAAGGGGGTGCGGAATGTGGGTCATAGGTACGGTCAAAACACGTACACGGCCCCCCAGTCATGAACGGCACGCCACAGTTTCAAACCCTCATAGGTACGGTCAAAACCTGGGCGAAGGGCTCCACCAGCACCGCCGCCAGGAGGCGTTTCAAACCCTCATAGGTACGGTCAAAACAAGAGCGAGGATGGGAAGTGGATCCTCCTCCAGAGGAAGGGTTTCAAACCCTCATAGGTACGGTCAAAAACGCCTCTCCCTCATGCATCTTTCCTCCTCAGGATGCCGAGTTTCAAACCCTCATAGGTACGGTCAAAACCCTAGCCCGGTGGAAGCTCCACCACTACCTCGACGCTTTGTTTCAAACCCTCATAGGTACGGTCAAAACCCCAGAAGCCCACCGGCGGCCACCGCTCCTGTGCCGAGTTTCAAACCCTCATAGGTACGGTCAAAACGACCAGGGAGATTCTCAGGCGGCTTCTGCAGGGCATGGGTTTCAAACCCTCATAGGTACGGTCAAAACACGACATGCTAGAGGCCATGCATGTGACCATAGCAGGTTTCAAACCCTCATAGGTACGGTCAAAACGCCCGGTCCCGCATGGCGTACTGGGCCATGATGCGGGGTTTCAAACCCTCATAGGTACGGTCAAAACCCTAAACAGCCGGAACCAACGGGCACCAGCAGGCACGTTTCAAACCCTCATAGGTACGGTCAAAACAGGGTACCTGCCTCAGCGAACTGCACGAGGTCATAGAAGTTTCAAACCCTCATAGGTACGGTCAAAACCAGCCGTATGTAGGCTCACATAGATAGCGGATGGAGGAGGTTTCAAACCCTCATAGGTACGGTCAAAACTCTTCTGGAGCTTCGTTTTTTGATTTCCGGAGGATTCGG
>BBBL01000491.1 GCA_001311545.1 Thermus kawarayensis JCM 12314
CTTCCCGCGCTTTCAAGACCTTCCGCCCCGGCCAAGCAACCCCCCGTTAGGGGGGTTTTGCTTTGGTGCCCATCCCCTTGGGGCCTGGGCCGTCAAGGCCTATAGTGGGGGCGTGGATTTTCTGCAGGCTCTGTCCCGTCCCCCTTTGGTCCTGGGGGTGGACCCTAGGCCCGGGCTACACGGCCCCGGGCCTTGGCCCACCTCCGCCGCTACACCCTGGAGCTTCTGGAGGCCCTGGCCCCCCGCCTTGCGGCGGTGAAGTTCCAGCTCGCCTTCTTTGAGGCCCTGGGGCCTAGGGGGATGGAGCTTTTGCTGGAGCTCGCCAGCGCTTCCCGGGTCATGGGCCTGCCCGTGATCTTTGACGGGAAGCGGGGGGACATCGGTTCCACCGCCGAGGCCTACGCCCGGGCGTACCTGGAGGCCTTCCCGGGGAGCGCCCTCACCGTGAACCCCTACCTGGGTCTGGACGCCTGGAGCCCTTCTTCCGGGCGGCCTCCCGCACGGGAGGGGGGGTCTTCGTCCTGGCCAAGACCTCCAACCCTGGCTCCGGCTTCCTCCAGGACCTCCCCGTGGAGGGAAGGCCCCTCTACCTTCACCTGGCCGAGGCCCTGGCCCGGGAGGGGGAAAGGTACCGGGAGGGCCCTTGGAGCCGGGTGGGGATGGTGGTGGGGGCGACCTACCCGGAGGCCGTGGCCAGGGTGCGGGAGGTGGCACCCCACGCCCCCCTCCTCCTCCCCGGCGTGGGGGCCCAGGGCGGGAGGGCCCCTCAAGGGGAGGGGCTTCTCCTCTCGGCGAGCCGCGCCCTCTACTACCCCGGGGGGAGGCCGGACCTGGAGGCCGCGGTGCGGGCGGCGGAGGCCCTCCTTAAGGCTCTGGTAGAGTAGGAGGGATGGACGTTCTGGAGCTTTACCGGAGGACGGGGGCCCTCCTTCAGGGCCACTTCCTCCTCAGGTCGGGCCTCCACTCCCCCTTTTTTTTCTCCAGTCGGCGGCCCTGCTTCAGCACCCCCTTTACGCCGAGGCCGTGGGGGAGGCCTTGGGAAAGCTCTTTGAGGAGGAGAAGGTGGACTTCGTCCTCGGCCCCGCCATCGGGGGGGTGGTGCTCTCCTTCGTGGTGGCCAGGGCCCTGGGGGCCAGGGCCCTCTTCGCGAGAAGGACGGCCAGGGGGGCATGACCCTCCGCAAGGGGCTTACCGTGAACCCGGGCGACCGTTTCCTGGCGGTAGAGGACGTGGTGACCACCGGGGAAAGCGTAAGGAAGGCCATCCGGGCGGCGGAGGCCCGGGGAGGG
>BBBL01000492.1 GCA_001311545.1 Thermus kawarayensis JCM 12314
CTCCCAGGAGGGGGGCACGGGGGCTCGGGGCCAGGGCGCTCAGGGTTTCCAGGTGGGTGCGGTAGGCGGCGCGGCAGGAGGGGCAGCGCTTCAGGTGGGCCAAAACCCCCCTCCTCTCCCCCTCGGGCAGGAGGTCCAGGGCCAGGCGCACCAGGTCGTCCGGATCCGGGTGGGTCATTTGAGCTTCTCCTCCAGCTTGGCCAAAGCGCGGCGGAGCCGGCTCTTCACGGTGCCGAGGAGCCAGCCCAAGAGCACGGCCAGCTCGCTGTGGGAATAGCCCTGGTAGTAGGCCAACTCCAGGAGCTTCCGGTCCTCGGGCGAAAGGGCCTTCAGGGCCTGGGTTACCCGGAGCCGGTCCAGGTGATCGTCCCCGCCCACGCGCTCCTCCGCCCCGTCCTCCTGGAGGAGGGCGAGGGGCTCCATGGCCTTGAGGCGCTTCAAGGCCAGCCTGTGGGCGATGGTGAGGATCCAGGTGACGGGTCGGCCCAGGGCGGGGTCGAAGCGCTCCGCCTTGTTCCAGATGCGCAAGAAAGTTTCCTGCACCACGTCCTTGGCCTCGTGCCCGTCCCGGAGGATGCGCCGGGCGAGCCCGTGGACCCTCGGGGCGTAGCGGCGGTAGAGGGCGAGGAGGGCCTCCTCGTCCCCCAGGGCCACCCGGCGCAGTAGGTGGATCTCCTCTTCTTCCTCGCCCATCCCTCTAGGCTATACCTCCGGGCGGGAGCTTCTGGATCACTCCACACCCCGCACCTGGCTCCGGCGGGGGGGTGGTGCGGGCGGCCTTGGGGGGATCCCCAGGGCTTCCTCCTGGCCGTGCGGGCCGCCGCCCTAGGCACCGCCCACCTGGACCCTCCGGTGGCCTGGCTCATCCTCGGGGAGATGGCCTAGGCCTTGGGGATCAGCCCAGCACGGTCAAGGGCCACGTGGAAAGCCTTCTGGAGAAGCTGGGGACCAGGGACCGGACTGAGGCCGCGGTCAAGGCCCTGAGGAACCGCCTCATCTAGGGCTTCAGCCTCCCTTCAGGTTGCCCGGGCAGACTCAGGGCATGATCGATAGCCCGGCCCAGCTCATCGCTATCCTGGTGGTGGCCCTCCTCCTCTTCGGCCCCCGGAAGCTCCCCGAGCTCGCCCGGGGCCTAGGCCAGTCCGTGCGGGAGTTCAAGCGGAGCGTGGAGGGGGTGGTGGAGGAGGTCAAGGAGGAGGCCAAGCCCCCGGAGGCCAAAGCGGAAGAGCCCAAGAAGGGCTAGGCCCTAGACCAGGGGGATGGGGGCC
>BBBL01000493.1 GCA_001311545.1 Thermus kawarayensis JCM 12314
CCGCTCGCTCTCCAAGAGCCTCAGAACCCGAACTCGTAGAGGGGGGCGGGCTTTGGCAGGAAGAGGTCGCTCCGCGCCCGCATGAGGGCCCCCAGGCGCACGTAGGTGCCCTCCCGCCCCGGCACGGGCAGGAGGCGGGGAAGCTCCTGGGGCAGGCGCACCAGGTGGTCCTCCGAGGCGAAGTAAAGGGCCCCGTGCTGAGGTCGGCGGCCACCTCCCAGGGGATGAGGTCGGTCTTGGGAGCCACCACCTCTGCCAGGTAGACCCGGAAGTAGAGCCAGTCCAGCTCGTCCAGCTTCTCGGGGGGCAGGACCTCGAGGCGGGGCGAGGCCTCTTCCAATAGGGCCTCGTAGCGCTCCTGGGCCAGGAGGGCCTGGGCCTTGGCCTCGGCCAGGAGGGCCCGGTGCTCGGGGCTTCCCCGGGCCTTCAGGAAGGGCTTGGCGATGCGGGCGGCGAAGAACTCGTCCAGGTTTCGGTTCCAGATGGCGAGGAAGCGCATCCTCTCCAGGAGGGGGAAGTCCGGCCGGGTGCTCTGGAGGAGGACCCGGCGGTTAAACTGGAGCCAGCTCTGCTCGGGAGGGAGGCGCATTTGCTCAAGGATATGCCGGGGGAAAGTCAGGGGACGGTCAGGACCCTGGGGGTCCTGGACCTGGGCTCGGGCACCTTCCGCCTGGTGCTCTACGGGTACGAGCCGGGGCGCTCCTTCCGGATTCTGGACGAGCTCCGCGAGCCTGTGGCCCTGGGGGAGGGACTGGCCCGGGGCCGCATCGCCGAGGCCGCCCTGGAGCGGGGGAGGAAAGCCTTAGGGCCTTCGCCGACTTCCTGCGGGCCGTGGCCCCCGAGGAGGTGGTGGTCCTGGCCACCAGCGCGGTGAGGGATGCGGACAACGGCCGGTTGGTGGCGGAGGAGGCCTCCCGCCTGGGCCTGGCTCCCCGCGTGCTTCCCGGGGAGGAGGAGGCGCGCCTCGGGGTCCTGGCCGTGGCCAACGCCCTCCCCCTGGGGGAGGCCCTGGTGGTGGACCAGGGGGGCGGGAGCGCCCAGGTCTCCCTCATGGCGGGACGCCGCTTCCTCTGGGGCCGGGCCCTTCCCTTGGGGGCCTCCGGCTCACCGAGGGCTTCCTGGTCTCCGACCCCCCGGGCAGGGAGGAGGTCCGGGCCCTGGAGCGGGCCGTGGAAGGGTACCTGAGGGCCCTCTCCCTGGAAAGGGGGCTTCCCCTGGTGGGCCTCGGGGGGAACCTGCGGGCCGTGGCCCGCCTCCACCA
>BBBL01000494.1 GCA_001311545.1 Thermus kawarayensis JCM 12314
GGTGGCGGTGGCGGCCCTGGCCCCCGGTGAGGGCAGCCCCCACGGCCATGGTCACGGCGGCGATCTCGTCCTCGGTCTGCACCACGCCACGTCGGCCCCCTGGAAGGCGGTGTGGGCCTCGAGGTAGACGCTCTCGTCCGTGGCCGGGCTAATGGGGTAGTAGGTCTGGAAGCGGAGCCCCCCGGCGAGCTTGCCCAGGGCGGCCGCCTGGGCCCCGGTGAGGTAGACCCGGCCCGGCTCGTAGCCGTTGGCCTTGAGGTTCAGGGAAAGCTTGGGAACCTCCTCCTTGTAGACCGCCTCGGCCACCTTTTGGTTGAGCTCCAGGACTTTTCCCCTAAACTGCAGGGCCAGGGCCTCCAAAAGGGGCTCCAGGGGGTAGTCCAGGAAGTGGAGGCTGGCCGCCACGGCGATGGTGTTCAGGGTGCGCCGGGCCTGCAAGGAGGGCACCCCAAGCTCGGCCCCTATGCGGTCCGCCACCTCCTCGTAGGGGTAGGGGAGGGGCTGGACCCCCGCCTCCACGTAGGCCTGGAGGATCTCCTTGAGGCCCGGGTCCAGTTTGCCGAAGCGCCGGGAGAGGTCTTCCGCCACCCGGTGGTCCAGCATGGGGAGCTTGTGGACCGTGAGGTCCAAGACCTTGGGGTCGTAGAGGAGCACCCCCCCTTCCCGCACCTCCCCCAGGTGGCGGGCCAGGGTCTCCCCGTCCAGGGCCACCAGGAAGTCCACCTTTTCCCGGAAGGCCCGGACCGGTTTTCGCGAAAGCCGCACGTCCAGGTAGGAGTGCCGCCCCATGATGTTGGAGTGGTACTCCCGCTTGGTGGCCACCCACCATCCGCCCTTGCCCATGGCCCGGGCGAAGAGGGTGGCCGCCGTCTCTATCCCGCCCCCTTGGGGGCCGCCCACGCGCCAGGTGAAGTCATCCATAACTCCCCCTCCGTTCTCCGATACCCTACTCCTTATGGGGTGGGGTTGGCTAGGGGCGTTTGTACACTACTCCTCCCGGTCCGCCCGGTGGAGCCTCCGCCCCCACAGGCTTCGGGGGGCGTGGTGCTCCAGGACCAAGGCCCGCACCTCCGGTCCCCGATCCGCTCCGCGGCGTAAAGGGGATGGTGCCGGCGCACCTGGAAAGCGCCCACAAGCCCCCGGCGCAAAGGGTAAGGGGGCACAGGGGGAGCATAGAGCCCGGTGAGGACCCGCTCCAGGGGGCGGTAGGGCCTTAGGGCCTTCCCGCGTCGTGCAGGAGGGCGGCCCTCACGGCGAAG
>BBBL01000495.1 GCA_001311545.1 Thermus kawarayensis JCM 12314
CCCCCACCAGGAGGGTCTCCCCCAGGAGGGTCACCGCCCCGTGGTCCGCCCCCCCGGTGGGGATGAGCCTGGGGGTGAAGTCCACCCCAAGCCGCCTGAGGTCAAAGAGGGCCACGGACCCGTCCCCATCGTGGAAGACCGCGAGCCAGGAGCCTTGGGCGAAGGGTGGGTGGGCCTGGGCCCGGTGCGCAGGGTGGCGGCCACGTAGGGGTTTTCCGGCTTCACGTCCTGGTGCTCCCCGTGGTCCTCCAGGGCGAGCCCGCCGTAGAGGAAGCCCACGGCGTTCCCCTCCCGGTGGACCATGAGGACGTACTGCCCCCCGGGGAGGGGGTAGAGGGAGGCGGGGGAGGGCACGGTGAAGCGCCCGAGCTCCTTCCCCTCCTCCTCCAGGACCAGAACCAGGGGCCGCTCGCCGTCGGCCACCGCTACCCGGGTGTGCACCTTTTCCCCCTCGGGCCCGTGGGGGTGCTCCCCCGGGGCTTGGGCCAGGGCCGCGAGAAGGGGCGCCGCAAGAAGCCACCAAACCTTTTTCATCCCCATCACCGCCTTTCCACCGCTTGGCAAAGCCTCTCCCTGTTCCAACGGAGGAGGTCCAGGTAGGTGGGCACCCTTCGGTCCAGGGTGTCCGTGTAGAGGACCACGAGCCTCGCCCCCAGTTCCTCGGCCAGCTCCTTTAGGGGAGCGGGGTTGTACTGGGGCTCGGCCACCACCAGGTCCACCCCTCCAAGCTCGGCTTCCTTGAGGAGGGCGATGCGGCCGCGGACCCCCAGGTCCTGGCCCAGGGTGTCCCGCAGGACCCCCACCACCTCCAGGCCGTACCTGCGGGCCAGGTAGGAGAGGGAGAGGTGGGCCACCACCGCCCTGGGCCTCCGCCCAGCGAGGCAGGCCCGGAGGGCCTCGTCCTCCGCCAGGGCCTTCTCCCGGAAGCGGTCCAGGTTTCTCTGGAAATCCTCCCGGTATTCCGGGAAGAGCCGGGAGAGCTCCTCGGCCATCCGCCCGGCGTAGCGCACCCCGTAGGTGGGGTCCAGCCACAGGTGGGGGTCGCAGTCCCCGTGGAGGTGGACCCCCTTTTCCCTGAGCCCCAGGAGGCCGCAGATGAGGTCGGGCATTCCGGGGGCCAGCTCCACCACCTGGGCCCCCGGGGGCAGGAGGGCCCTGAGCTTGGGCAGGTAGGGCTCGAGGCCCAGCCCGTTGGCCAGGAGAAGCCTGGCCCGGGAGACCTCCAAGGCGGTGGAGGGCCTCAGGTCAAAGGCGTG
>BBBL01000496.1 GCA_001311545.1 Thermus kawarayensis JCM 12314
GCCCGGGGGGCCTACGAGATCGCCAAGGCTTACGCCGAGGAGCGGGAGCAGTTCGGGAGGAAGCTTAGGGAGCACCAGGCCGTCGCCTTCAAGATCGCCGACATGCACGTGAAGATCGCCGCCGCCCGGGCCTTGGTCCTCGAGGCCGCCAGGAAGAAGGACCGGGGGGAAAGGTTTACCCTGGAGGCCAGCGCCGCCAAGCTCTTCGCCAGCGGGGTGGCCGTGGAGGTGACCCGGGAGGCGGTCCAGGTCCTGGGAGCTACGGCTACCACCGGGACTACCGGGTGGAGCGCTACTACCGGGACGCCAAGGTGACGGAGATCTACGAGGGGACCTCGGAGATCCAGCGCCTCGTCATCGCCCGGGAGCTTTACCCCTCCTGAGGCCGCCCCCTTTTCTTTCTCATACCGCACCCTTAGGTGGGTAAGGTATGCTCCGCCGCCTCCTTTCCCTTTCCCGCCCCCTGTACTGGCTCTACGAAAAGCGCCTCCTAAGGGAGGTGAAGGGAGGCCCCATGCCCAGGCACCTGGGCCTCATCCTGGACGGAAACCGCCGCTACGCTCGCGCCCTGGGCCTCTCCCCCACAAAGGGGCACGAGTTTGGGGTGCAGAAGGCCTACGAGGTCCTGGAGTGGTGCCTGGAGATGGGTATCCGGACCGTCACCGTCTGGGTCTTCTCCACCGACAACTTCCGCCGATCCCCCGAGGAGGTGGAGACCTGATGGGCCTTTTCGTGCGGGAGGCGGAGAGAATGGCCGAGGACCACCGCATCCTGGAAAACCAGGTGCGGGTGCGGGTGATCGGCCGGCGGGAAGGGTTCTCCGAGGAGGTGCTCCGGGCCTTGGAGCGCCTAGAGGAGAGCACCCGGGACCACCAGGGCATGGTCCTCAACATCGCCATGGGCTACGGGGGGCGGGAAGAGATCGTGGACGCGGTGAAGCAGCTTCTTCTGGAGGCGGAGGAGCGGGGCCTTTCCCCCAAGGAGGTGGCCCAGGCCCTGACCCCGGAGGACATCGCCCGCCACCTCTACACCGCGGGCCTTCCCGACCCCGACTTCATCATCCGCACCTCGGGGGAGGTCCGGCTTTCCGGCTTTTTGCTCTGGCAGTCCGCTACTCGGAGTTCTACTTCGCCGACGTGCTCTGGCCCGAGTTCCGCAAGATTGACTTCCTGCGCGCCCTAAGGAGCTACCAGGCCCGCGAAAGGCGGTTTGGGCGTTGACAAAAGGGGGGTTTTCGTATA
>BBBL01000497.1 GCA_001311545.1 Thermus kawarayensis JCM 12314
CCCACGGCGGCGGTGAGGGCCGGGCCCCGAGGGGGCGTCCGCCCGCCTCCCCCTGGGGCTGGCAGACCAAGGGGCTCAAGACCCGGAAGCGGCGCAAGCCTTCCAGCCGCTTCATCCTCGCCCGGCGGAAGAAGTGAGGTGAGCCATGCCGCGTAGCTTGAAGAAGGGCGTTTTTGTAGACGACCACCTCCTGGAGAAGGTGCTGGAGCTTAACGCCAAGGGGGAGAAGCGGCTCATCAAGACCTGGAGCCGCCGCTCCACCATCGTTCCGGAGATGGTGGGCCACACCATCGCGGTCTACAACGGCAAGCAGCACGTGCCCGTCTACATCACCGAGAACATGGTGGGGCACAAGCTGGGAGAGTTCGCGCCCACCCGCACCTACCGGGGGCACGGCAAAGAGGCCAAGGCCACCAAGAAGAAGTAGCCATGGAAGCGAAAGCCATAGCCCGTTACGTGCGCATCGCCCCCAGGAAGGTCCGCCTGGTGGTGGACCTCATCCGGGGGAAGAGCCTCGAGGAGGCCCGCAACATCCTGCGCTACACCAACAAGCGGGGGGCCTACTACGTGGCCAAGGTGCTGGAGTCCGCCGCCGCCAACGCCGTCAACAACCACGATATGCTGGAGGACCGGCTTTACGTGAAGGCGGCCTTCGTGGACGAGGGCCCTGCCCTGAAGCGGGTCCTTCCCAGGGCCCGGGGCCGGGCGGACATCATGAAGAAGAGGACCAGCCACATCACGGTGATCGTGGGGGAGAAGCATGGGAAATAAAATCCACCCCATCGGTTCCGTCTTGGCATCACCCGGGACTGGGAGTCCCGCTGGTACGCCGGCAAGAAGCAGTACCGCCACCTCCTCTGGGAGGACCAGGAGATCCGCAACTACCTCACCAAGGAGCTCTACCCCGCGGGTCTGGCCCGCATTGACATTGAGCGGGCGGCGGACAACGTGGCCGTGACCGTCCACGTGGCCAAGCCGGGCGTGGTCATCGGCCGGGGCGGGGAGAAGATCAAGGTCCTGCGGGACGCCCTGGCAAGATGACCGGGAAGAACGTGGCCCTGAACGTCCAGGAGATCCAGAACCTAACCTCTCCCGCCCCCCTGGTGGCCCAGCGGGTGGCCGAGCAGATAGAAAGGCGCTTCGCCGTGCGCCGGGCCATCAAGCAGGCGGTGCAGCGGGTGATGGAGCGGGGGCCAAGGGGGCCAAGGTCATCGTCTCCGGCCGCATCGGCGGGGCGG
>BBBL01000498.1 GCA_001311545.1 Thermus kawarayensis JCM 12314
TTCCGCCAGGGGGAGGGCCTCAGGGGAAGCTCCGGGCTCGGCCTTTACACCGCCAGGAGGGGTGGCCGAGGCCCACGGGGGGCAGCTCGCCTCCGGCCCAAGCCCCCTGGGCGGGGCCTCCTTGCGCCTGGAACTCCCCTCCGCCGCCTCCCTTTAATACCACTCCACGCTGGCCCAAGCCGGCATGGGGTGGTATCAGTCCATGACCGGGGGAATCTGCCGCACCCAGAGGATGTAGGAAAGGTATTCCAGGTACTCCAGGGGTTTGGCGGAGAGGGGGCGGTCCATCTCCAGGCTCATCATGGCCTCCCCGCCCTTCTTCTTGCGGCTTACCGTGAGGTGGGCGATGTTCACCTCGTCGTCGGCCAGGATGCGGGCCACCCGGGCCACCACCCCTGGGGTGTCCACGTTCTTCACCACCAGGTAGGGGCGGCGCCGGTGATGCGCACCTCAAACCCGTCCACCTCAAAGACCCGCACCACGCCCCCGCCCAGGGAACTCCCCGTGACGGTGAGGCGTTCCTTCTCCCCCTCCAGCACCATGCGCACGGTGTTGGGGTGCACGTCCCCGAGCTCCACCTCCTTGAAGACCACCTCCACCCCTTCCTTTTCCGCCAGGGCCAGGCTCTCCTTGAGGCGCTCGTCGTGGGGCAAGAGGCCGAGGACCCCGGCGGCCAGGGCCAGGTGGGTCCCGTGGCCCCTGCCGGTTTTGGCGAAGGAACCGTGGAGGCCGAACTCCACCCGCCTGGGCTTCTCCCCCAGGAGGTGGCGGGCGAGGAGGGCCAGGCGGCAGGCCCCCGCCGTGTGGCTGGAGGAAGGCCCCACCATCACCGGACCGATCATGTCCAAAAGCCCCATACCGGTAGAATAACCCCATGCGCCGTTGGATCGCCTTGGCCTTCCTGGGGCTTTCCGCCCTGGGCCAGACTCTCCTCCTGCCGGAGACCGCCCAGGTGGGAGAGGCCTTGCTCCTGGAGGGCAAGGGCCTGCCCCAGGGCCGCTTCCCCCTGGAGGTCCAGGGCCCCAGGGAACGGCCACCTTGGAGGTGGAACCCAGGGAAGGGGGCTTCCGCCTCCCCTTCACCCCCGAGGCCCCCGGGGAGTACCGGGTGCGCCTCTCCCTGCCCTCGGGGGTGCTGGAGGGGCGTTTCACCGCCCTGGCCCCGGCCCAGCCCAGGCTCGTGGAGGGGGGTCTGGAACTCCCCTGGGGGCGGCTTTCCCTGCCGGAAGG
>BBBL01000499.1 GCA_001311545.1 Thermus kawarayensis JCM 12314
ACCTTCCGGTCAAAGAGGAGGGCGGCGGGGCCCGGGGGCGGGGGCGCTCCTTAAGGGCCCCCTCCCCGATGAGGACGGGGTAGGGGACCGGGTTACGGACGTCTAGCCTTCGCATAGGCCCAAAGCTTTTCCACGATCTCCGCCACCACCTCCTCCACCTTCCGGTGGTCGGTGGAGACGTGGATGGGGGCTTCCTGGTAGACGGGGGTGCGGGCTTCCAGGAGGGCCCGGATGCGCTCCAGGGGGTTTTCCACCTGGAGGAGGGGCCTTTCCCCCGGCTTGCGCAGGGTCCTTTCCAGGATGGTCTCGGGGCTCGCCCAGAGGGCCACCACCGGCCCCCTCCTCATGAGGGCCTTCCGGTTTTCCGGGTCCACGAAGGTACCGCCGCCCAGGGAAAGCACCAGGAAATCCTTCTCCAAAAGCTCCCGCACCGCCTCCCGTTCCATTTTACGGAAGGCCCCCTCCCCCAGGTGGCGGAAGATGTCGGGGATGGAAAGCCCCGTGCGCCTTTCTATGTAGCGGTCCAGGTCAATGAAGTGGAGCATCAGGCCCGGGAGAGCTCCTTGCCGATGCGGCTTTTCCCCACCCCCATGAAGCCGGTGAGGCTCACGAAGGTGGCGGGGCGGGGGATTTCCAGGCGGGCCATGGGGTTATCCTACGCCTAGTAGCGCGCGCCCGTTCCTTGTAGCGCTCCACACGTTCCTGGATTTCCTCCAAAGTATCCCCCCAAACTTCTCCAGGTAAGCCTGGGCCAGCACGATGGCCGAAAGGGCGCAGAGGATCACGCTGGCCGCCGGCACGGCCGTGGTGTCCGAGCGTTCCCTGGCGGCGTCCTTAGGCTCGTGGGTCACCACGTCCACGGTGGGGAGGGGGCGCATCAGGGTGGCGATGGGCTTGAGGGCGGCCCGGACCACCAGCTCCTCCCCCGTGGTCATGCCCCCCTCCAGGCCCCCGGCCCGGTTGGTCTGGCGGTAAAAGCCTTTTTCCGGGCTCCAGTAGATGGCGTCGTGCACCTCCGAGCCCCGCTTCATGGCGTTCTCAAAGGCGGGGCCGATCTCCACCCCCTTCACCGCCGGGATGGAAAGGGCCATCTGGGCCAGGCGGCCGTCCAGCTTCCGGTCCCAGTGGACGTGGCTGCCGAGGCCCGGCACCAGGCCACGGAAGCGGGCCTCAATGACCCCCCCCAGGGTGTCCCCCTCGGCCTTGGCCCGGTCTATGCGGCGGATGGCCTC
>BBBL01000500.1 GCA_001311545.1 Thermus kawarayensis JCM 12314
CGAGGAGGCCGACACCAACACGGCCAAGGGCCTGGCGGACCTCCTGGACGAGGTGGCCCTGGTCCTCCTGCGGGAGGAGCCGGCCTGGCGCTTCGGGAGCTACGAGGCGAGGCAAGGGGACGAGGAGGCGGTCCTGGCCCGCTTTGACGCCTGGATGCTGGAGGACCGGAGCACCTACCAGGAGACCTTCCGCCACTTTGAGGGGAAGCGGGTGGAGGCGGCCTACACGCCCAAGGTGGAGCCCGGGGGGCGGTACCTGGTGGCCTCCCTCCTCCTGGCGGTGCGGGGAAACCTGCCCCCACCCGGCCCCCTGGACCGAAGGAGGGCGAAGGAGGCGCTTCTCGCCTTCGCCGGGAGCACCCCCTTCTCCCTCCTCGCCTTCCACCTGGCCTGGACGCCGGAGAAGGAGGGGGAGGGCCTTACCGAGGAGGAGCTCCTCGCCCTCTTCCCCGGCCTGGAGAAGCTTTGACGCTCAGGTAGCAGTCCCCACGTTGCAGGACCAAGGCGCAGCCCTCCGCCAAGGCTTCAAGGGACACCCGGCCACGGCCTTCCCGGGTAGAGTAGAAGCTGTGGTGCAGGTAGGCCCAAGGCGCATCACCTTCTACCCTCCGAGGGCGCCCACGCCCTCGTGGGCGACTTCACGGACTGGGAGAGAAACCCCATCCCCCTTTCGGGGCCGGTCACCCTGGAGTTCCCGGAGGGGGCCTACGTGGAGTACGCCTTTCTGGACCGAAAAAGCCGCCCCTTCCCCGACCCCGACAACCCGGAGAGGGCCGACAACCCCTGGTGGAGCTACCCGAGGGCGGTGAAGCTCCCCGGCTTCCGCTACGAGGCGCCCCCCGAGCCCGAGGCCGAGCCCAGGGTGGAGCGCCACCGCCTGGGGGAGAGGCGCTTCTACGTGGCAAAGACCGGGGAGGCCTCGAGGACCACGGTGGTGGCCCAAGACGGGGTGGCCTTCTACCGCACGGCGGGGCTTCACAAGGTGGCGCAGGCCCTCCTGGAGAGGGGCGAGATCCCCCGGTGCGCCTCGTCTTCGTGGAGCCCATAGACCGCAACCGGGAGTACCGCTTCAGCGAGGCCTACGAGGCGGAGTTCCACCGGATCCTAGGGGAGGTGGAAAAGGCCTACGGGCCCCTGGGGGAGGTGGTCCTGGTGGGGGCCTCCTTGGGGGGGCTCTTCTCCCTGTGGCAGGCCCTGAGGCACCCGGACCGCTTTCCCAAGGTCCTCGCCC
>BBBL01000501.1 GCA_001311545.1 Thermus kawarayensis JCM 12314
TAAGGCCGCCCCCCGCAAGGCCCGCCTGGCGCAGGCCTTACTGGAGTGGACGCGAAAGGAGCTGCGCCCGGAGGACCTCGCCTACCTGCGCAGCCTTCCCCTTTACGCCGTGTGGGCCGCCGACGGCACCCGCTTCGCCCTGGTCCACGGAAGCCTCCAGGACCCCCTTTACGACTACCGCCTGGACCCCGAGGCGGGGGAGGAGGCCCTCCTGGAAGCGGCGGAGAGCCTCCGGGCGGAGGTGGTGGTCTTCGGCCACACCCACCTGCTTCGTGCGCACCGTTGGGGGAGGCTCTTCGTCAACCCGGGCTCGGCGGGCCAGCCTTTGGACGGGGATCCCAGGGCCAGCTTCGCCCTCTACGAGGAGGGCCGGATCCGCCTCCACCGGGTGGCCTACCCCATGGAGGAGCTCTTCCACGCCCTGGAGGGGCTCCCCCTGGACCCAGGGACCAAGGCGGAGCTCATGGAGCTTTACCGGAAGGCGAGGTGAAAGGGATGCGGCTTGCAGGCGAGGCCAAGCTCCTGCGGGTCTTCGTGGGGGAGTCGGACCGGTACGAGGGTAGGCCCCTTTACGAAGCCATCGTCCTCGAGGCCAAAGGCCAAGGCCTCAGAGGGGCCTCGGTCTTCAAGGGAATCATGGGCTACGGGGCCCACTCCCGGGTGCACACCGCCAAGATCCTCCAGCTCTCGGAGGACCTGCCCGTTATGGTGGAGATCGTGGACGAGGAGGAAAAGATCCGGGCCTTTCTCCCCACCTGGACCGGATGGTGCGGGAAGGGCTCGTGACCTTGGAACGGGTGGAGGTGGTACGCTACCTGCCCGGGGAGGGGAAGTGAGCGAGGCCTGGCGCTTCGTGGTGGCCATCGGCTGGTGAGCTCCTGGCGGACCTTACCTATGAGGGGGGACGGAGCATCTCCGGGGCTTTCCTGGGAGCCCTGGGGGCCTCGAGCCTCCTGGTGGGAGCGGTCTCGGGCCTCGGGGAGTTCCTGGGCTACGCCGTGCGCTTCCTCTCGGGCCGCCTGGGGGAAAAGCGCCTCGCCTGGCCTCTCCTCTACCTGGGCTACACCCTAAACCTTCTGGCCCTCCCCACCCTGGCCCTGGCGGGGAGCCCTTACGCCGCAAGCCTCCTCCTCTTCCTGGAAAGGCTGGGCAAGGGGCTGAGAACCCCGGTGCGGGACGCCCTTCTGGCGCGGGCCGGGGCGGAGGTGGGCATGGGCAGGGCCTTCG
>BBBL01000502.1 GCA_001311545.1 Thermus kawarayensis JCM 12314
CCCCAGGCCCCCCAGGGCCCCGGCCCCGTAGAGGAGGGCCCGGATGGCGGCGAGACTTGGGGCCAGGCCCTCCTTGGGCAGGAGCCTGCCCCGCACCGCCCGCAGGTGGGTGCTGAGGAGGGCCACGGCCAGGCCTAAGAGGGGTGGGGCGGCGAGGAGGAGGGGAAAGGGCAGGAGAAAGCCCATCCCCCCGAGGGCTGCCCCTAATGGGCCCAGCCTAAAGGCCAGGGCCGGTGGGACCCGCCCGGCAAAGTAGCTTCCCAAGGTGTACCCTAGGCTTTGCAGCACGAAGACCAGGCCGAAGAGGGCTTCCGGGGTGCCCGCCCGGAGGGCCAGAAGGCCCAGAAGGGCGGTGGTGAGGGCATGGGCCAGGGTAAAGAGGAGGGAAAGAAGGAGATAGGGCCTGAGGGAGGCATAGGCCAGGAGGCGACGGAGGGACCGCCCCAAGGCCTCGGGCCTCGTCGCCTCCTCCCTCTCCCCCTTCTCCCTGTGAGGGTGGGGCGGAGGAGGGCCCAGGCCAGGAGGAGGATCCCGGCGGCAAGGAGGTAAGGGAGGGCGGGATGGAGGGCGAAGAGGGCGGGGCCGAGGCCTACCCCCACCAGCCCCCCCACCTCCCAGGCGGCGTAGAGCTTGCCGCTCCTTTCCACCAGCCTGTCCCGGCCTCTCCGCACCTGGAGGCCTTCCCAGGCCACGACGGCCAGGTCGGTGAGGACCATAAGGGGGTAAGCGTAGAAGACCAGGAGGGCGGCTTCCCGCGGCAGGAAGGGAAGGGGGAGAAACAGGAGGCCCCGGGCCAGGCGCAACTTTAGGAGGGCCCGGGCCAGGCCTCGCTGCTCCACCCAGGGGCTGAGGAGGAGAAGGGGCCCTAGGGTAAGGTAGCCCAAGGCGGCGAAGAAGCCCACCCATAAGGCCTCCCCCGTGCGGGCCACTTCCAGGGCGAGGGCGCTAAAGCCGAGGGAGGCCCCGAGGTCGCTCAGGGCCTCGGCCCAGAGAGGCCCGTTATGAAAAGGAAACCTCACGGGGACCTCCCCTCCCTCAAGGCGAGGAGCCGCCCGCAGCCCAGGGGCCCCAAGGCCAAGGCAGGAGGAAGAGGAGGCCCAGGAGGGCGGTAAGGAGGGGCACCCGGGGGCCAAGGGTCCCCAAGCCCCCCGCCAGGAGGGTGCCCGAGGAGGCTCCCCAGGGAAAGAAGGGCCACCGCCCCCGCCTGCACCCGGCCTAGGAGGCCTCC
>BBBL01000503.1 GCA_001311545.1 Thermus kawarayensis JCM 12314
CCACGCCTCCTGGCCCCGGTGAGCGCCATGCCCCCCGAGGCCCCCCACCCCACCTGGCCCATCCTGGTCCTGGCGGACCAGAAGCTCCCCGGGGAGCGCATGTACAAAGTGGGGGATCCCCAGCACCCCCTCACCTGGGTGGCCTGGCGGAAGGAGGCCTGGCGGCCCACCTACGTCCTGCGCAAGGACCGGCGGGGGAAGCTCACCTGGTTCCTGGAGGAGGGCTTCTACCAGGAGCTCCTGGAGGAGGCCCTGCACCACGCCACCCGGGGGGACTGGCCCAAGCTGGTGGGCCACATGAAGACCCTGGGGAACCTCCCCATGTTCACCGGGGTCTGGGGCCAGCTCCAGGAGATCCGGCGGCGGGTGCAGAAGCTCTGGGGGGACCGGCACCTGCGGGATCCCGAAGGGCAATGGAAGGCCCCCCCCTGGCGGAAGGCCGTGGAGGGGTGGCCCCGGACCCCCCTCTCCCCCATCGGGATGCGCCTCTACCCCGAGGAGCCCCCCAGGACCCTGGGGGAGTGGTGGGCGATTCACCGGAAGGGGGGTGGGGGGTGATTCGGCACCTAGGCGGGGCCCTCTGGTCCCTGGCCCAGTCCCTTCCCTTCGACCCCGAGGCGGACCCCGACCTGGGGCCCTTCTGCACCTACCTGCGCCAGCGGTACGGCCGCCACGCCCTCGCCCTCTCCCCCGAGGAGT
Organism: Thermus kawarayensis JCM 12314; assembly: GCA_001311545.1. The sequence goes on from BBBL01000503.1 coordinate 700, forward strand.
GGGAGGAGGGCCTCCTGGACCTCATCGCCGAGGCCATCACCGAGGGGTGGGACCGGTACGGGGCCCCCAGCGCCGCCCGGGACCCGGAGGGGGAGGGCTTCATCGCCAGCTTCGAGGGGCCCGGGGGCCCCTTCACCGTGCGGGCGGAGAGCAAGCGGGAGGCCTACCGGGAGGCCCGGAGGGCGTGGGTGAGGCGGCTCTTGGGGTAGCGCGGCGTCCTGCCGGTAGGATATGAAAGGAAAAACCCCGGCCGGTTAGGCCGAGGCCCCCTTGCAGAGGCCTCCATCCTAACCCGGCGGGGGGAAGGAGGTCAAGAGATGGAGCACAACACCCGGCCGGAAGCCCAAATCCCGGAAGCCCTGGTTAAGATCGCAGAGCAGTACCAGAAGAACCCCGCCTTTGGGGAGCGGGCCCTCCGCCTATTTGCGGCCATACACGGCCTTTCCCCGGAGGAGGCCCTGGCCCTCCTCCGGGCCGGGGACCTGGAGGCCCTGGCCCGCCTCCTGGGGGAGGCCCCCCCTCCCC
>BBBL01000504.1 GCA_001311545.1 Thermus kawarayensis JCM 12314
CAGCCTTCCGTCCCGGCCCGCCCGGAGGATGACCAGCATGAGGCGAAGGTGCCCAGGCCTCGGCCACCGCCCCGTTTGCCCAGGGGTAAGGGGCTTCCGGCTCCAGGCGCAGGGCCCCGGGTCCGGTGCTGAAGACGTTGGGCAGGCCCTGGGCCTCGAGGCCCGCCCCGTAGGCCAGATAGGCCCCCAAAGCCCCCAGGAAAGCCCCCAGGAACTGGGCGAGGAGGTAGGCGGGCACGAAGCGCCAGGGAAAGAACCCCCCAGGCGAGGGCCAGGGTCACGGCGGGGTTCAGGTGGGCCCCCGAGGCGTTGCGCGCCGCCAGGATGCCCACCAGCACGGCAAGCCCCGAGCCCAGGGCCAGGGTGTCGTAGCCGTAGGCCCCGGGGTTGAGGCGGGGAGCCAGAACCGCGTTGGCGGCGCTGCCCACCGTGAGGAGGACCAGGAGAAAGGTGCCCAAGAGCTCCCCAATGAAGGCCCGACGGACCCGTTCCATGGTCTCCCTACTCTACCAGGAGGCGGTCAGGGGGCCGTCAGCCCCCACCTCAGGCCGGGCCCTCGGGCTCCCGGAGGCGAAGGGAAGCCTCCCGGGCGATCCGGTCCCGCAACCAGAGGGCGCTTCCCTTGGCGACCCGCTTCTGGCTGGGGAAGTCCACATAGAAAAGGCCGAACCGCCTCGTATAGCCGAAGGCCCACTCAAAGTTGTCCATGAGGCTCCAGACGAAGTAACCCCTGAGGTCCACCCCTTCCCTTTTGGCCCGGAGGGCGGCCCCTACGTGGGCCTCGAGGTAGGCCACCCGCTCGGGGTCCTCCACCACGGCCTCCCCCCGCCAAAGGTCGGGGTAGGCGGCCCCGTTTTCCGTGATGTAGAGGGGCCAGGGCACCTCCCGGCCCAGGCGCTTCAGGAGATCGTAAAGCCCCTGGGGGTACACCTCCCACCCCATGGCCGTGACCGCTCCCACCGGCGGCAGGTAGCGCACGGGTAAGGCCCAGTTCCCGGGGCTACCCGGGCCGGGGCGTAGTAGTTCACCCCCAGGAAGTCCAGGGGCCTGGCGATGATTTCCAGGTCGCGGGGGTAGGCGGGGACGGGCGGGGCCTCCCGGAAAGGTTTTCCGGGTACCCCTTGCCCAGGATGGGGTCCAGGAAGTAACGGTTGTGGTAGCGGTCGGCCACGTCCACCGCCTCCGGGTCCTCGCCGTACACCGGGGCGAAGTTGAGGA
>BBBL01000505.1 GCA_001311545.1 Thermus kawarayensis JCM 12314
GCTTCCCCACCTGCCCCCGGAGCGCCTCGAGGCCCTGGTGAACCAGGCGGGGCGCAACTTCGGGGAACTCTCCCGCCTGGTGCTCCTGGAGGCCGCCAAGCACGACCCCAAAACCCCCCTGCAGGACGATCCCACCCTGAGGCCCCTCCTCCAGGCCCTGGCCGCCTTCAGCCCCGAGGCCGACCCCGCCTTTCCCCTCCCCCTCCTGGAAAAGGCCCTGGGCAAGCCCCTGGAAAGGCTCTCCCAGGCGGAACGGGCCCTTTTGGACTGGGTGGGGGAAGGCCTGGTGCGCCCAGCCCTGAGGAGCCTCCTCCCCGAGGAGGCCCCCAGGGAGCTCCACCTTTTGGCCCTGGAGCACTTCCCCCGGGAGAACACCTTCCGCAAGCTCTACCACGCCCGGAAGGCCGGGGAGCGGGGGGTTCTCTTGGATCTACTACAAGAGGACCCCGCCCGCCTGGCCCTGCTCCCCGGGCTTTGGGAGGAGGCCCAGACCTGGCCCCGGGAGGACCTGGAGGCCTTGGCGGGGGTGGTGGTCCGCTACCGGGCGGTCCTCGGCCAGTACGCCCACCCCGAGGCGGAGGCCGCTTTAAAGGTGCTCTCGGAATCCCCAACCCCCCCCTTGCGCACCTGGGCCCGGATCAAGGCCGCCGAGGCCAAGGCGGACGCCGCCCTTTACAAGGAGGCGGAACGCCTCCTCCCCCCCAAAGAAGACCTCGCCCTCCTGGACGAGACCGCCCGGGCGGAGGGCCTTTTGGTGATGGCCGCCGTGGAGCGGTGGAAGGGGGACTACGAAAGGGCCGCCCGCTTCGTGGCCGAGGCCGAGGGGCTCCCCGTGGCCCCCTTCCTCAGGGACAGGGTGCGGCTTTGGCAGGGCCTGGTGGCCAAGGACCTGGGGCGGTACGAGGAGGCCCTCAAGGCCCTGGCCCAGGTGGGGCACGATGCCCTTCTCCTGGGCCGGGCCCGCTACCAGATGGGGGACCTCCTCATGCGCCTGGGCCGCCTCGAGGCCAAGGCCCGGATGGAGGAAGGCCTCAAGGCCCTGGAGGAGGCCGGGGCCCCCAAGGACGAGGTGGCCCGGGTGCGGGCCCGCTACGCCACCCTCCTGAGGCGCCTGGGCCTCTATGGGGAGGCGGAGGAGGCCATCCAGAAAGCCTTGAGGGAGGCGGAAGACCCCTTCACCCAGGCCCGGGTCCGAAGCGAGGCCGGCATCCTCGAGGCC
>BBBL01000506.1 GCA_001311545.1 Thermus kawarayensis JCM 12314
GGTCCTCCTGGGCGGGGAGCCCGGGGTGGGCAAGAGCACCCTCCTCCTGGAGATGGCCAAGGCCATGCCGGAGCGGGTCTACTACCTGGCGGGGAGGAGTCCCCGGCCAGATCAGGCTGCGGGCCCGGCGCTTGGGTGAAGGACCTCCTCCTCCTTCGGGAAACCCGGCTGGAACCCCTCCTCCACCTCCTGGAACGGGAGCCTCCCGAGGCCCTTTTCGTGGACTCCATCCAGACCATAGAGGCCGGGGGGAGCCCCGGGAGCCTGGTGGCGGTGCGGGAGGCCACCTCCGCCTTCGTGCGCTTCGCCAAGGAGAGCGGGGCCGCCGTGGTCCTGGTGGGGCACGTGACCAAAGAGGGGGTGGTGGCGGGGCCCAAGAGCGTGGAGCACGCCGTGGACGCCACCCTCTACCTGGAGACCGCCGGGGTCTACCGGGTCCTTAGGAGCGCCAAGAACCGCTTCGGCCCCGTGGGGGAGCTCGGGGTTTTCCGCATGGAGGAGGAGGGGCTTTTGGAGGTGAAAAACCCCTCGGAGGCCTTCCTCCTGGAAAGGCCTTTGGGGGTGCCGGGAAGCGCCATCGCCCTGGCCCTGGCCGGGGAGAGGGCCCTGGCCCTCGAGGTCCAGGCCCTGGCCGCCAAGACCCCCTTCCCCGCCCCCCGCCGGGTGGTCCAGGGGCTGGACGCCAGGCGGGTGGACATGGTCCTGGCGGTGCTGGAAAGGCGGCTCGGCCTGCCCTTGGCCAGCCTGGACGTCTACGTGAACCTGGCCGGGGGGCTTAAGGTCCTGGACCCCGGGCTGGACCTGGCCGTGGCCCTGGCGGTGTATTCTGCGGTGGTGGGAAGGCCCCTGCCCCAGGACCTGGCGGCCGTGGGCGAGGTGGGGCTTCTGGGGGAGGTGCGGAGCGTCACCGGCCTGGAAAGGCGGCTCCGGGAGGGGGAGCGGGCGGGCTTCGCCCGCTTCCTGCATCCCGGCAACACCCGGAGCCTCGGGGAAGCGGTGGAGCGGTACCTGGGATGAGCGGGCGTTTCCTCCTCTACCTCCTCTTCGCCTTTTTGGGCTACCAAGGAGCAGTGGCCCTGGAGGGCCTGGGCCTCCTCCCCCGCTCCGCCGGGCTCCTCTCCCTGAACCGCCTCTACCTGGCGGCGGCGGGCTTCCTGAGCGGGGTCCTCCTGGCCCCCCCGGCTGGAAGCTTCCTGGAGAGGCGCC
>BBBL01000507.1 GCA_001311545.1 Thermus kawarayensis JCM 12314
GCGCTCTCCCCTTTTCCAGATCCCTTGGGGGCGCCTTCGGGCGCCTCTTTTTTTTGCCTAAAGATGGGGGAAACGTGCGCAGGAAGCGGCGGGTGCCAGGGGCCAGGAAGCGGGTGGTCTCCGCAGGGGGCGTGGTCCTGCGGGGGGACCCTCCCGAGGTGCTGGTGGTTTCCTTGAAGGGGGGACGGGTGGTTACCCTTCCCAAAGGGCAGGTGGAGCCCGGTGAGCGCTATCCGGAAACCGCCTCGAGGGAGGTGCGGGAGGAGACGGGGGTGGAGGCGGCGGTGCTTTCCCCCTTGGGCAAGGTGCGCTACTACTTTACCGTCCGGGAAGGGGAGGAGCCTGTGACCGTGAGCAAGGAGGTCCACTACTTCCTCATGGCCTACCGCGGGGGCGGGCCCAGGCCCCAGCTCTCCGAGGTGGAGGCCGCCTACTTCCTGCCGGTTTCCGAGGCCTTGGAGCGCCTTTCCTACCCCAACGAGCGGGAGATGCTACGGAGGGCCCTCCTCCGCTTCCGGGCGAAGAAGGTTTAGGGCGGCCTCCTCAGGGGAGATTTCCCCCCGGGCCACGGCGGCCACCAGCTCCCCGGCGCTTTGGGTTTTGCGTCGCCCCCACTCCTGGATCACGCTTTCCACTTCAAAGCGGGCCCGTTCCAGGCGGTGGGCCTCGAGGAGCCCGTGCTCCAGAAGGTGGCGGTGGTGGGCCTCGAGGCCCGCGAAAAGCTCCTCCACCCCCTGGCCCGTGGCGGCCACCGTGGGGTAGATGGGGGGGCGCCAGCCCCCGGGACGGGGGCGGGGAGAGCTCCAGAGCGCTCTTCAGCTCCTGGATCAGCCTTTCCCCGCCGGGCAGGTCAAACTTGTTCACGGCGAAGAGGTCGGCGATCTCCATGACCCCGGCCTTGAAGGCCTGCACGGCGTCCCCGGCCGCCGGGGTGAGGACGAGGAGGGTGGTGTCGGCCACCCGGGCGATGTCCACCTCGCTCTGCCCCACGCCCACGGTTTCCACGAAGATGCGGTCAAAGCCAAAGGCCTCCAGGAGGTTCAGGGCGGCCACCGTGGCCCCGGCCAAGCCTCCCAAGGCCCCCCTGGAGGCCAGGGAGCGGATGTAGACCCCGGCGTCTTGATGGTGGCGCATCATGCGGATCCGGTCCCCCAGGATGGCCCCCCCCGTGAAGGGGCTGGAAGGGTCCACGGCCAGCACCCCCAC
>BBBL01000508.1 GCA_001311545.1 Thermus kawarayensis JCM 12314
CCGGCGGCCCGGGAGGAGGCCCGCGGCGGCCGCGGCGTAGACCAGGTAGACCGGGGCTCCAGGGTTAAAGGCGCTCGCCCCTAGGCCTAGGGCCTGCAGGCCGAGGACGGGGCCAGGGAGGGGATGCGGAAGGCGCGGAAGTAAAGGGGAAGAAAGGCTAGGAGGGAGAGGAGGGTCACGCCCCAGGCCAAGGGGGAGAGGCCCGGGCCCTCCAGGGCAGGCCAGAGGAGGTTGAGGAGGTAGACCAGGTAGAGGTAAAGCCAGCGGCCTCCCATACCACCATGCTACGCCCGCTCCTGAACCAAGCGCTGGGCCAGGGCCCAAAGGGCCAGGAAGAGAAGGCCATAGGCCAGAAGCCCCGCCCAAAGGGAGGGCGCTCCCGCCTTCCCCGAGAGGGCGCTCCAGGCGAGCTCCGCCCAGAGCCTCGTGGGGGTGTAGGGGGAGAGGCGGGCCACCGCCGGGGGTAGCCCTTCCGGAGGCACCCAGAGCCCACCCACATAGGCCAAGGGTAAGCCCAAAAGGTTGGCGAGGGCACTGGCCCCCCGGGGGCTCAGGGCCCGGCCTATGGCCGCCCCCAGCAGGCCGAAGACCGTCCCTCCGAGGCCCAAGACGGGGAGGAGGCGGACCCACACCCTTAAGGGAAGGTGGAGGCCCGCCCCTACCCCGGCGGCCAGGGCCAGGGCCAGGACCCCGAGGAGGGCCAGGACCAGGGCCTCCCCCATCTGAGCGAGGACCGGCACCAGGGGAGGCAGGGGCAGGGTCCTGCGGTACCGGGGAAAGCCCAAGGCCCGCTCCTGGGCCTGGCCGATGCCGAAGTAGCTCAGGACGGCCACGAAGACGCTATAGAGCGTGAAGGCGACGAGGAGGCGGCCCCCGGCCGCAGGCTGGGTCTGGGCGAGGGGGGCGGCGAACATCAGGAAGAAGAGGGCGGGAAAGGCCACGGCGAAGGCCAGGTAGGCGGGCTCCCGCAGCGTGGCCTTGACCCCCGCTGAGAAGTGGACCCAAAAGAGCCTCATCCCTGCACCCCCTCCGCGCCGAAGAGGACCTCCTCCAGGCTCAGGGGGCAGACCTCGAGGTCGGAGATCTCTAGGCCCTGGCGGAAAAGCTCCCGGAGGAGGTCCTCGGGGTCGGGGGTGCGCACCGCCCAGCGCTCCCCTTCCCGCACCGCCTCCAGCCCCGGAATGGGCGGCAGGACCCTCGAG
>BBBL01000509.1 GCA_001311545.1 Thermus kawarayensis JCM 12314
CACCCTGGGCCTCGCGGCGAGGAGGGCCTCCAGGGCTTCCCCGGCCCGGGCCAACAGGAGTTCGGGGTCGGGGGCCTTCAGGTAAAGGGGAAAGCCCAGGTCTGGGTGCCAGAGGACGGCGAAGGTTTTCCGCTTAAGGCCCACCCGGCTCTCCAACCGGGCCCAGGCGGTGGCTCCCAGGAGAGCCTGGAAGAAGTGCTCTAGGCGAAGCCCCCCCGTTTTCACCTCCACCACCGCCGCTCTTCCCCCGTCCGCCACCACCAGGTCCAGCTCGGCCGTGAGGAGGAGAGGGGTTTCCAGGAAGGCCACGCTCACCCGGCCCTGACCCAGTATCCCCGCTCGCGGTAGAGAGCGAGGAGGCGGTCCACCTCCCGGTGGTGGGCCTCCCCCCGGTTCTCGCCGGGGCCCGGGTCTTTCGCTCCTTCCGCCTCGCGCAACAGGCCCTGAAGAAGCCGCCTGGGACAGTAGCCCGCAAGAGCCTGGGCCACGTGGATGAGGGTGGGTTTCGCCTTCACCCTTATCACCTCCCCTTACCCAGGCGGGAGGCCGGCTCCGTGGCATGGTGGAATTTCAACCGTGGCATGGTTGATTTTCAACCGAGGCTCGGCTAAAATGGGCCGTGTTTCCCAGGCACCTGGCCGACTCCGTCAAGCAGGCCCTCGAGGACCGCCCCGTGGTCCTCCTCCTCGGGGGGAGGCAGGTGGGGAAGTCCACCCTAGCCCAGGCCCTGGTGGCGGAAGGACGCTTGGACCGCTACCTCACCCTGGACGACCTGACCTTCCTCTCCGCCGCCCAGCTGGACCCCCAGGGGTTCCTTTCGGGCCTCCGGGGCCGGGTGGTCCTGGACGAGGTGCAGCGGGCCCCGGGCCTCTTCCTCCCCCTGAAGGCCTTGGTGGACCGGGAGCGGCGCCCCGGGCGCTTCCTCCTCACGGGCTCCGCCAACGTCCTCGCCCTGCCCAGGACCGCCGAGTACCTGGTGGGCCGCATGGCCCTCTTCACCCTCTGGCCCCTCTCCCAGGGGAGATGGAGGGCCGGAAGGAGGGGTTCCTGCCCGCCCTCTTCGCCGAGGAGGTGCCGCCCGTGCAGGGGGAGGGGGTTTTGCCCCTGGAGCGGCTCCTCCGGGGAGGCTATCCCGAGGCGGTCCTCCTTTCCCCCGAAAGGCGCGGCGCCTGGTTCCGCGACTACCTGGCTGCGGTCCTGCCCGC
>BBBL01000510.1 GCA_001311545.1 Thermus kawarayensis JCM 12314
CGGTCCCCTACACCGCCGCCCTGGAGCTCAAGAAGGTGAGGGAGGAGGACAAGAGGCGGACCCTCCTGGAGGAGGCGAGGGCGGGGCTCTCCCTCAGGGACCTCAAGGCCAGGGTGCGGGAGGCCCTCAGGAAGGAGAGGGCCCCCAAGCCCTGGCACCGGGAGGTGGGGGAGAGGCTTGCCCGCCTGGGTCTCGAGGGCCCCCTGACCGCCTTAAAGAAGGCGTATACTGGCCTAAGTATGGCAACCCTATGGGGGCTCCTCTTTCTGGCGGCGGTGGCGCTTTTGGTCTGGGCCTACAACACCGTGGTGGCCCGCAAGAACCAGGTGGAGAACGCCTTCGGAAGCATAGAGGCCCAGCTCAAGAAGCGCCGGGACCTCATCCCCAACCTGGTGGAGGCGGTGAAGCGGTACATGGGCCACGAGCGGGAGCTCCTGGAGAGGCTCGTGGCCTTGAGGGAGCGCCTGGAGGGGGCGGTGGGGGAGGAGGCCTTCCGCCTCGAGGGGGAGCTCTCCCGGGCCCTCACCGCCCTCCGCCTGCGGGCCGAGGCCTACCCCGACCTCAAGGCGAGCCAGAACTTCCTACAGCTCCAGGCCGCCCTCACCGAAGCGGAGGACTCCATCGCCGCCGCCAGGCGCTTCTACAACCAGGCGGTGACGGACTACAACAACGCCCTGGAGCAGGTTCCCTTTCTCTTCTTCGCTAAGGTCCTGGGCCTCAAGCGCAGGCCCGTCTTCATCCTTCCCGAGGAGGAGCGGGAGAGGCCCGACCTGGAGGAGCTCTTCCGGGGGTAGCGGGTGGACCTCGGCCACGGCCAAAGCCCGCCTCTTGAAGCCCTGGAGGGGGAGCGGAGGCTTACCCTCTTCCTCGCCTCCCTCGGGCTCCTCGCCGCCCTCCTCTTCCTCGCGTGGAGCTTTCTGGAGGACCCCTTCGCCCCCTTGGCGCGGCTTTTGGCGGCGGTTTTCCTGTGGCTGGTGTTCTTGCGGGTGGCCCGTTTCAAGGGAAGGGTGAAGCGGGCCCTGGTGGGGCCCGTGGCGGAGGCTTTGGGGTTCCGCTACGAGCCCCTGGCGGGCTTCCCGCTGGAGGAGGCCCTGACCTCGGGGTTCTTTCCCTCCCCCGACCGCTACGAGGCCGAGGACCTGGTGGAGGGGAAGGTGGAGGGGATCCCCTTCCGGGCCTCGGACATC
>BBBL01000511.1 GCA_001311545.1 Thermus kawarayensis JCM 12314
CCCTCCCGGCCCCGAGACCCTGGAAGCCCAAGCGGTATGATGAGTTTTCTCCTCCTCCTGACCCTGCCCTTCCTGGGCGGCAAGGAAGACTACCAGGTGCTGGTGGCCCTGGGGTGCAGCGCCCCCAGGCACCTGCAGAACGAGTACCGTTCCATGTTCGCCAACGAGGTCCTGCCCAAGCTTTCCGCGCGCCTCGTGGACCGTTCCCTGCGCCTGACCATCGCCCCCATCACCGGGCGGTCCTACACGGCCCCCGTGCGGGTGCTGGAAACCCCCGATGCCCTTAACGAACCCCGCTTCCGGCTGGAGCGCTACCGGGCCACCTTCAAGCGGGAGGCCCTCCAGGCCTTTGACGAGCTCCGCCGTGGGGCCGCCCTCCAGTGCTCCCGGGGCACCGAGATCGTGGGGGCCCTCAAGGCGGCGGGGGAGCGGGCTCGAGGCCCCGGAAAGATCCTGGTGATGGCCCACGGCTTTGAGCAGTCCGAGCTCGTGAACCTCTACAACTACCACCTCCGGCTGGAGCGGGCGGAGGTGAGGGAGGGGCTTTTTAAGCGGATAGAGACCAAGGTGGGCCTGCCCAACCTCAAGAAGCAGGAGGTGTGCTTCACGGGGTTGAGCGCTGGGCAAGACAACAACGCCAACGCCCGCCTCACCGGCGCCATCAAGCTCTTCTGGGAGGAGCTGGTGAGGCGGAGCGGGGGTACCCTGGTGGGGTACGGCTTCTCCCACGGGTGTGTCAGTTCTGGTAGGGGGAGGGAATGGGCTTGGTCTGGCAAAGGAGCGGGGACTCTGGGGGACTTCCTGCGCCTGGTCTTTCTCCTGGAGGAAGCCCTGGAACGGCTCGGGGCGTGGCCGGAGGGCACCCTGGGGGAGAAGGTGAAGGCGGTGGAGGGATACCTGGCGGAGTGGGGCGGGGGCGGGCTGGTGCGGGAGCTTTGGGAGCTGGTCCGGTTGCGCAACCAGGTGGTGCACGAGCGCAAGCCGGTGCCCCATGAGGCCCTGGTGGAGGGGAGCCGGGTGGTGGCCGAGCTCCTCCAGCTTCTGGAGCGCCAGGCCGTCTTCACCTGGCCCGAGCTGGTGGAGCGGCTGCAGGTCCTGCGCCGCTTTCCCCCGCCTCCAGAGTTCAAGGAAACCGTCATCCTGCCTCCCGAGGCCCGCGCCCCCGAGGTGCCCCCGGG
>BBBL01000512.1 GCA_001311545.1 Thermus kawarayensis JCM 12314
CCCATGAGCTCCGCCTTCCACTTCACGATGGTGTTGGGGTGGACGTTGTAGATGCGGGCGAGTTCCACCAGGCTCTTCTCCCCCTTGACGGCCTCCAGAGCGGCCTGAAACTTAACCTGTGGGGGTACCGCTTTGGGCTTCTTCATCCTGACCTCCCAGATGGGGTTATCCTACATCAAAATTAGCGTCTAGTCTAGAGGGTCCACATCCCTGGGAGGTGGTGCGGGACGGGGAGGTATGGACCTACCGGGTCTGGGCTTCTCCCCATCTGCGATGCGCTCTTGGCCTTTCCCGGGTGCAGGCAGGTGGTGCGGGTGGAGCGGGAGGTGGTGCACAAGGAGACGGGGAGGTACGGCGCACGGTGAGCTACGCCCTCACCAGCTTGGGGGCCGAGGAGGCGGAGGCGAGGCGGCTTGGGGAGCTTCTCCTTTCCCGGTGGGAGGTGGAGAACCGGTCCTTTTGGGTGCGGGACGTTCTCCTCCGGGAAGACGCCTGCCAGGTGCGGGGCGTGGGGGCGCGGGTCTTGGCCGCCCTCCGGGCCTTTCTGGTGTCCCTGCTGTACCGCGGGGGGGTGCGGGAGAAGAAGGCGGCCCTGGAGGCCTTCTCTTTCCATCCCCTCTCCGCCCTCAGGTTCCTGGGGCTCTATGCGGTATAGCGGTCAAGTCTGATGCTACGCTTGTTAGTGAAACGGCTCGCCAGGGCCGCGTAGCTTCCGTGGAGGGCTTTTACGACAACCTCTTAGAGGTCTGGATGATGAATGTCAGGCCCAGACCCTGAGCCTTGGCCCTTCTTCCGGAGACTTGGGGAGGCTATAAAGGGGGCATGGAACCTCTGGCGGAGCTAAGGGAGGTGCGCAAGCGCTTTGGCCGGGTGGAGGTCCTGCAGAACCTTAGCCTCCTCCTCCTTCCCGGGGAGACCCTGGCCCTTTTGGGCCCCAACGGTGCGGGCAAGAGCACGGCCATCGGGCTTCTCGTGGGCCTCCTCTCCCCAGACGGGGGGAAGGCCCGCCTCTTCGGCCGCGACCCCCGGGATTGGCGAGCGCGGACGGCGCTAGGGGTCACCCCTCAGGAGAGCGGCCTGCCTCCGAACCTCACGGTGGGGGAGGTCCTCGCCCTGGCCCGGGCCCACTATCCGGACCCCGTGCCTTTGGGCGAACTCCTGGAGCCTTCGGCCTTGCGGGG
>BBBL01000513.1 GCA_001311545.1 Thermus kawarayensis JCM 12314
GGCCCGGAGCGGGTGCGGGCGGGGGATGTCCTTTGGGGTCTCGCTTCTTCCGGCCCCCACACCAACGGCTACTCCCTTATCCGCAAGGTGGTGGCGGGACAGGACCTGGAAGCCTTCGTCCCCGAGCTCGGGGAGACCCTTAAGGAGGCCCTCCTGCGCCCCCACCGCTCCTACCTCCCGGAGTTCCTCCGCCTCGAGGCCGCCCGGGTGGAGGTCCACGCCATCGCCCACATCACCGGGGGAGGCCTCCCCGAAAACCTCCCCCGGGCCCTTCCCCAAGGCCTGGGAGCGGAGGTCTGGAAGGGCACCTGGCCTGTGCCCCCTGTTTTTCCTTACCTCCAGCGCCTGGGGGAGATCCCTGAGGAGGAGATGTACCGGGTCTTTAACATGGGCTTGGGTCTTGTCCTCGTCCTTCCGGAGGAGGAAGCGGCCAAGGCCCAGGCCCTTGTGGGCGGTTTCCCGGTGGGTCGGGTGGTTCCGGGCGAGGGAGTCCAGCTCCTATGACGGAGATCTGGCTAATACGCCACGGCGAAACGGCATGGAACGCGGAGAAGCGCTTTCAAGGCCACCTGGACATCCCCCTTTCCCCCTCGGGGGTCGGCCAGGCCTTCCGCCTGGCCCAGCGGCTTGCCCGTAGCGGCTTCGCCTTTACCAGCCTTTTCTCCTCCGATCTCCGCCGGGCCAGGGAGACCGCCGAGCCCCTTTCGGCCGTCCTTGGCCTTCCCGTAAAGACCACTCCCCTTCTGCGGGAGATCGACGTGGGGGCCTTGGCGGGCCTGACCCGCCAGGAGGCCGAGGCGCATTATCCCGAGTTTTTCCGCAAGGCCTGGGAGGAACCTTGGTACACCTCCCGCCCCGGCGGGGAGAGCATGGCCGATGTGGCCAGACGGCTACAGACCTTTTTGGAAAGCCTTCCCGCAGGTAGGCACCTTGTGCTCACCCATGGAGGTGTGGTACGGGCGGCCCTTAAGCTGGCCTTGAACCTGGAGGGGGATTCTTGGAGGCGCTTTCATATTCCCAACACCTCCATTACCCGCCTCCTCTTTCCCCAGCAGGAGGTCCTCACCGTCTCCGACGCTGCCCATTTGGAAACCTGGGCCGACTGGCTCTCCGATGAAAGTTTGAAATAAGGCGCAATATCCTGCCTTTGCGCGGTGTGAGGGTGAGGTTGAGTAAAAA
>BBBL01000514.1 GCA_001311545.1 Thermus kawarayensis JCM 12314
CCTTCTGGGGGCGGTGCCCCACATTCCCCTGGTGGAAACCCCTCACGAGCTGGTTTTGGAGGAGGCGGCCCTCGAGGCCGGCGAGACCACCGAGGAGCGGAGCCTACTGGAACGCCTCGCCGCCCGCGCCCGGGCCGAAGGGGTGGCGGCGGAGCCTTGTTCCTGCGGGAGCGCCCCTTCGCCCTTCTCAAGGAAGAGGAGGCCAGGCTGGGCCTCCTGGTGCTGCCTCACCACCCCCAGGCGCTTTGGGAAGAGGTGGTCTTCCCCGACACCTCGGTGCGGGCGGCCCTCCACCTGCACAGGCCCTTGGTCCTGGTCCCCTAACGGATGGGGGTCGGCCCAGTGCGCGCGCCTTAGGCCGCCAGGTCCGCTGGCGCCTCCCGGTGGGGGACTGCCCTGGGGGTCAGGCTTTTCCCCCTTCGCGCTCCCGGGGGCCCTCTTGCTCCAGGGCCCTGGCCAAGGCCTCCCGCACCCGTTCCAGCGCCTCCGGGTAGGCCTGAAGCCCTTCTCCCGGCCTCTCCGCCCGGCGGAGTTCCTCATCCAGGAGGCGCTCCAGTGCGGCGAGAAGGCCGGAGAGGCGCAGGGCGAGGAACCGCTCCGGGTCAAAGGCCCTTTCCCCCACGGCGGCCCGGGCCGCCTCCTCCGCTTCATGGAAAGCTTCCACCTTTAGTCCGAGCCTCCGCCCCACCTCCAGAAGGTCCAGCAGGGCGGCGAGAAGTGGCCCTCCCTTGGGCGGCTCCCCGGGGGCGTAGCGCTGAAGGAGGCTCAGGGTGCCCCGGAGCTCCGCCCGGAGCCCCGAAAGGTGGAACTCCAGCACCTGGCGGTCCTGCTGACACTTGAAGAGCTCATAGCGGAGGACGGCGTTCTCCTTGAGGGCAGGGGAGGCTTCCCGGGCGAGGCGGGCGTTTTGCCCTTTGAGGAGGTCCACCTCTTCCCGGAGGCGGGCCACCTCCTCCTTTAGGGCCAGGGCCTCCGGGTTCTCTTCCGGGGGCCTCCCGGCGGGCTTCCGGCGGAATAGGGGCATGGCTAGGCCACCTCCTTTCGTAGCAGGGGGAGGGCGGAGAGGAAGGCGAGAACCTCGGCCGCCAGGGCGGCCCCGGCGGCGTGGGCAGGGGAGAGGGCGTAGAGGTACCCCAGGAGCAGGCTCCCCACAAGCCAGGCGGTGCCAAAG
>BBBL01000515.1 GCA_001311545.1 Thermus kawarayensis JCM 12314
CCCCCCGGGCCGGGCCTGGCGGAAGGCTGGTAGCGCTCGGCGAGCTCCCTCCAGGAAAGGGGCACCACCCGCACCGGGCTACTGGGGGTGAGGTGGGGCACCCCTTCGGGCCACCCCTCAAGCGGCTGTAGCGCCGAAGCCCCTCCCGGACCTTCTCCTCCGTGGGCGCTGGCTCCTTGGGGGAGGAGGGCGCCGAAGCCCCTCCGGGTCCGGGCCCCGATGCCGCCAAAGATCTCCCAGGCCCAGAGGCGGCCCCCAGCTCCTCGGCCAAGTTCAGGTTCTTCACCCGCTCGGGAAAGCGAAGGCGAAGGCGGAAGGACACGTCCACGCGCACGGGGTAGTTCTGGGGGTCCTGCTCCGTGCGCCGCAGGGGGAAGGCCAGATAGGGGTGGGCCACCTCTGGATGGGCCCGGGCTAACTTCTTTCCGGGAACGTCCGTGAAGGGGTAAACTTCCCGGCCCCTCTCCAAAATCTCCACCTCCACCGCCACGGGGGAGGCCCCGCTTTCCCCCGCGCTTCCGAAGAGGGCGCTTTCCAGCTTCCGAAGTTCCTCCAGGCTTCCCTGGGCCTGCCAGCCCCTCAGGGCCCGCCACCAGAAGCGCAGGTGCCCCCGCACCTCCGTGGCCCGCACCACGCTCACGGGGTCCGCCTCCCTGGGCTCCACCCCGCCCCCGAAGAGGGGGTGAGGAGGGTGTAGACGCGCTCCCAGGTGAGGATCCGCGCCCCGTCCTGGCGCACCAGGCTCCTCCCTCCTCCCTTCGCCTCGGCGAAAACGCCTCCTGAAACGCCCTTCTCATGCCTCCTCCCAGCGACCGAGCTTCCCCTCCCAGACCCCCAAGACCGCCAGGCCGAACCCGTCCCTCCGGTCCTGATCCCCATCGGAGAGGTTCTGGAACCAGACCTTCTCCGCCCAGTCCCGAACCTCCCCTTCGCCCCAGCCCTCCGGGAACCGCAGGAAGTAGACGCTCCCCGCGGGCACCGCCCGGCGGCTCGGCTTGGGCTTCCCGCTCTTCAGGTCCCAGCCCGAGACCGCCAGGGGCCTTCCCACCACCGCCGCCACCACCCTGGCCCCGCCAAAGGCCCCGTCCTTGAAGGTAGGCTCCTTCCAGGAAGGCGGGGGTGAGGAAGACGAGGCGGGCCGCCCGGAGGCGCACCAGGCCCTCCACCAG
>BBBL01000516.1 GCA_001311545.1 Thermus kawarayensis JCM 12314
GGCGCGGGAGGGGCGTCTCCTGCTCAAGGTGCGCCTCGCCCGCTACCCCAACCCCTTGGGGGGGCCCCTGGGCTTCAGCCTGGCCACGGTGGCCCTCTTTTTGGACACGGAGGGGGGCGGGGAGGAAGAGCTCGTCCCCGGCCTCAAGACCCCTCCTGGGGAAGGCTGGGAGGTGGGCTTCTTCCTCACGGGATTCGGGGTGGAGAAGCGCACCCCCTCCGGGGAAAAGTCCCCGGCCAAGGCCTGGCGGGAAGGGGAGTGGGTGGTGGTGGACACCGGCCTTTCCCCAAGGAGCTACGGGGTGTACGCCGGGGTGGGCCTCTTTGACCCCTTTGCCCCCGGGTACCTCCGCCCGGCAAGCCCTTCCGGAGGGCCTTGGACGCTCCTGGCCCCTCCGGGAAGCCCCCCCTTGGTGGACCTGCTGGCGGAGAACCCCCTGGACCAGACTAGGGCTTACGAGAGCGGCGTTCTCAAGCCCTTAAGGCCAGGAGGCCCCCCCCTGCGCCGGGAAGGCCTCCTGGCCTTCGCCCTGGGCGGAGCCTCCCTGGTGCTGGCCTTCCTCCTGAGGCGTTCCCCCGGGGCCTCGCGGACACCGGGGCGGCCCTAGAGGGGACGGAGGTCCTCCAGGAGGAGCCAGCCCGCCCCTTGGGGAAGGGCTTCCAAGCGGGCCTGCAACGCTTCGGCCACCGCCTCGGCCAGGGGCTTGAGGGCCTCTGGGGGCTCCTCCGTGAGGAGGAGCAGGGTGAGCTGGTAGAAGCGCTGGGTGTGGGTGGGGGTGCCGTCCTCAAAGAAGGGGGTGGGGGGCGGCACCTCGTCCAGGAGGAGCCTGGCCCCCTGGAGTTCCTCGGGGAGCAAGGCCCTGGGGTCCCAGGAGCTTCCTTGGGGCGCCAGAGGTAGCCCTGGAAGAGGCGGACGGCCCGCATGGCCCCTAGCCCACCTCCTCTAGGACCTCCCCCTCCAGAAGGTAGCGGCGGGGAAGCCTCCGGGAAAGGTGCACCGCCACCTCGTAGGGGATGGTGCCCCGGGCCTCGGCCCAGGCCAAAAGCCCCGTGGGGCCGAAGTCCGGGGAGAGGACCTCAAAGACCGCCTCGAGGCCCACGGGGCCCGGGAGCACCACCGTGGTCTGGTCCATGGAGATCCGCCCCGCCACCCGGCAAAC
>BBBL01000517.1 GCA_001311545.1 Thermus kawarayensis JCM 12314
CTTGGGGGTGAGGAGGAGGGGAACCCCCTCCTGGGGCCCGGGACCCCGGTCCACGAAGACCACGTCGCCCATGAGCCTGGGCTGAAGCGGGAGAGGAGGTCCAGCTCCCCGAGGAAGGCGTGGGCGGTCATGGGGGGATGAGGACCACCTGCCCGGGAGCGATGCGGGTTTCCCGGCCCCCGGCCACCAGAACCCCCTCTCCCCTGAGGACTAGGGCCGCCTCCAGCCGCTCCCGGTGGTAGTGGAGGGGCTGCTCCTTGACGGTGCGGATGAGGACCGAGGTGCCAAGGGGCGTCTCCCCCACCCCTGGACGCGAAGGGCCGACCGGGAGGCACGGAGAACCCGGTGAACTCCGCGGGGTAGCGGCGGAAGACCCCCTCCCCCGTGGCCTGAACCAGGGCCCAGGCCCGGCCGGCCAAGGCCGAAACCAGAACCCCACCTGCGGCCTGCAAAAACGCCCTACGCTCCATACCCTCACCTCCACCCGGTAATACCCCGAAAGGGGGCGAAGCGGATCCCCTTTGGTCTCGGATTTCCTGCCCCTTCTTTCCCACCTCCGGTCCCCGGGGCGGCCTCAGCGCACCACGGCCTCCACCCGGTGGAGCCCCGTGGCCCCATCCGGGAGGGGGTCCCTCGGGGCAGGGTCCAGGCCCGCACCAGGAGGGTGTGGCGCCCCGGGACCTCCGGGCGCCAGGGGTAGCGCCAAAGCCGCCAGGCGTAGGGTCCCGGGAAGGGGAGAAGCTTGGCCCTTTCCCCCCGTCCACCGAGACCTCCACCGCCAGCGCCGGCTTCCCTCCGGCAAAGGCGATGCCCCGGACCTCGAGGGCCTCCCCCACCTTAGGAAGGCCCCGGGACGGGGCCAGTCTATCCGGCTCATGGGCCGCACCCGGGCCTCCTGGCTCCATCCCCGCTCGGCCCAGTGCCCGAGGGTCTTTCCCGCCTCCAGGCGGTGCGGGCGGCCCCGGAGCCCGGGGTCCGAGGGGAGGTTCTTGGAAACCTGGTAGAGGCCTTCCTGGCCCAGGAGGGGCAGACCGCTTTCTTTAGGTCTGAGGCGATGAGTCCCGCTTCCCATCCCTTCATGGCCACCTTTCTTCCCAGGGCCTAGAGCTGCGCCCGGCCCACCGAGGGGGTGGTGGGGGCGGGACTGCCCCCTGGGG
>BBBL01000518.1 GCA_001311545.1 Thermus kawarayensis JCM 12314
GGTGCGGCGGGAGGGGAAGGCCTTGCACCTCTACCGCCTTCTCCCGGCCGGGGCCGAGCCCGAGTGGGACGCGCGGAAGCGCTGGACCGAGTGGAAGGCCCTGGAGGAACTCCTGGAGGGCAGCTTCAAGCCAAGGGTGGAGGAGGTCTACCTCTGGGCCTGGCCCTGGCTGGGGGAGCCCGTTCCTTATCGCAAACGCCCTTTCCGCCGGGGGGAGAGGCCTAGGCCCTTGGAGGCCATCAGGCCAAGGCTGGAGGAGGCCCTGGCCTTGTGGCAAGAGGGCCCTTTCCCCCTCAGGCCCGGGAGCCACTGCCATCCCTGTCCCTACAAGGACGTCTGCCGGAAGGAGGAGCTGTGAGGCTTTACGTGGCCTCGGCGGGCACGGGCAAAACCCACACCTTGGTGGAAGAACTCTTGGCCCTGCTGGAAAGGGGTGTGCCCCTGCGGCGCATTGCCGCCGTCACCTTCACCCGCAAGGCGGCGGAGGAGCTGAGGGCCCGGGCCAAGGAGGGGGTGGAGCGTCTTCTGGCGAAGGCCCCGGGGGCCCCTTGGGCCGAGGAGGCGGGGCGGGAGGTGCACGGGGCGGTGTTCACCACCATCCACGGCTTCCTGGCGGAGGCCCTCCGCCACGCGGCCCCCATGCTTTCCCTGGACCCGGACTTCGCCCTTTTGGACGAGCTCGTGGCCGAGGCCCTTTTCCTGGAGGAGGCGAGGAGCCTCCTCTACCTCCTGGGCCTTGCCCCGGACCCTTGGCTGGAGGTCCTCCACGCCTCTACCGGAAGCGCCCCCTGGCCGAGGGGTTCACCCCCCTCCCGGGGGCGGAGGAGGCGGTGGGGCTTTTCCAGAAGGTCCTGGAGAGGTACCGCCGCCGCACCCGGGAAGCCCTGGGTCCGGGGGACCTGGAAGCCTGGGCCCTCCGCCTCCTGGACCACCCCGGGGCCCTGGGGCGGGTGGTGGAGCGTTTCCCCCACGTCCTCGTGGACGAGTACCAGGACCTGAACCCCCTGCAGGGCCGCTTCTTCCAGGCCCTGGAGGGGGCGGGGGCGGAGGTGGTGGCCGTGGGGGACCCCAAGCAGTCCATCTACCTCTTCCGCAACGCCCGGGTGGAGGTCTTCCGCGAGGCCATGGGGCGGGCAGAGGAGGTCCGCCCCCTGG
>BBBL01000519.1 GCA_001311545.1 Thermus kawarayensis JCM 12314
GGGGACGGCCCACGGACCCCGGGCCGGCGGGTGTTGGAGGAGGAGGGGGCCTACTTCCCCCACGTGGCCCGGGCCATGACCGCGGAGGACGCCCGCCACTACCACCACATCCTGGTCATGGACCGGGAGAACCTAAAGGAGGTGGAAAGGCGCTTCCCCGAGGCCAGGGGCAAGGCCCGCCTCCTCCTGGACTACCTGGGCGGGGGGGAGGTGCCGGACCCCTATTACGGGGACCTCCAAGACTGCCGGGAGGTGTACTGGACGGTGGAGGCCGCGGTCAGGGCCTTTCTGGAACGGCATGGACCCCCTGTCCCTGTTGAGGAAGGCGGGGCTTGAGGCCGAGGGCCCCCCCGTCCCCCTCCACGGGGGGGACATGGCCCGGGTCTACCGGGTGGGAGCCTACGTGGTGAAGCTGGCGGAAAACCCTCCCGAGGGCCTTTTCCGGGCCGAGGCCGAGGGGCTTCTGGCCTTGCGGGAACGGGGCGTGCGGGTGCCCCGGGTCTACGCCTGGGCGGAAGGGGGCCTGGTGCTGGAGTACCTGCCCCCTGGCCCCCAAGACTGGGAGGGGCTCGCCGGGATGCTCGCCCGGCTCCACCGGAGGCGGGAAGAGGCCTACCGGGCGGAGCCCGGTTTCCTGGGCACCTTTCCCCTCCCCGGGAGGCGAGGGGGGGAGTGGACGGAGTTCTTCTTCCTGCGGTGTGTGGAGCCCTTCCTACAGGCCACCTGGGGGCGCCTGGGGGAGGCGGGCTCTAAGGTAGAGGCCCTTTTCCAAAGGCCTTTGCCCACGGAGGGGCCTGCCCCCCTGCACGGGGACCTCTGGCGCGGGAACGTGCACTTCTCCCAAAGGGGGCCGGCCCTTCTGGACCCCTCCTTCTTCGTGGGGGAGCGGGGGGTGGACCTGGCCATGATGCGGCTTTTCGGCGGGTTTCCCGAGGCCTTCTGGCGGGCCTACCGGGAGGCCTACCCCATTCCCGAAGAGGTGGAAAGGGCCCTTCCCCGCTACCAGGTCTGCTACCTGTTGGCCCACGTGCACTTCTTCGGGGAGGGCTATCTGGGGGCTTTATGGAGGGCGATTTCCGCCTCTTAGGCCCATTGACCTCCTACAGCTTCTGGCCCAGGGGGGGAGGACCGGGGTCTTCCGGGTGGAGGG
>BBBL01000520.1 GCA_001311545.1 Thermus kawarayensis JCM 12314
GGCGGAGGAGGGGTCCAGCATCACCTGCCAGACCCCGGGCTCCAGGTCCCGGAAGGCGTAGCGGCCCTCCCGGTCCGTGAGGGCCTGCCAGCCGTTGGCCAGGAGGACCCGGGCCCCGGGGAGGGGGATGTCGGTCCCCGGCTCGTAGCGCCCGTTCTCGTTCACGTCCAGGTAGACCCGGCCCACCAAGACCCCCCGCTCCAGGCCTAAGGACCCGGGCCGGACCCGCACCAGGCCCTGGCCTGCACCCGGGCAGTGGCCCCTCCCTGGGCGCTCGTCCCCTGGGCCACGGCCTGGTTCACCAGGGTGGCGGAGGCCCCGGGGAGGAGGCGCATCCGGTACTCCAGGCAGAAACTCTCCTTGGGGCCCAGGGCCAGGGTCCAGGCCAGGGTGCCCCCCTCCTTCCGGGGCTCCAGGGGGGTGAGGGCGCCCCCGCACCTCCCTCCCCGGGCGCTCCCTTCCACGTAGGCCAGGCGAGGGTCGGGGGTGTCCCGTAGCCACACCTCCAGGGGCACGGAGGCGGGTTGGTGACCTTCAGGGTGTAGGTGAGGGTGTCCCCCGGGGAAGCCTCCTCCGGGGTCACCCGTTTCTCCAGGGCCAGGTTCACGGAGAGGAGGGGGTGGCGCACCTCGTTGGAGATCAGGGGGTTGGGGGTGGCTTCGGAGGTGAGGGTGAAGCGATTTTGAAGAAGGGTGTCGTCCGGCGCGTCCGCCCTGACCCTCACCCGGACCGTCAGGCGGGTTTCCCCCGGGGGCAGGGGGTCCAGGAGGAAGGTCACGGTGTGCCTCTCGGGGTCGTACCTTCCCCCAGGGGCCTCCAGGAACTCCACCCACGGGGGAAGGCGGTCCTCCACCGGGCCCCGGGGAGGGGGGCGAAGCGGTTTTCCACCACCAGGGTGTAGGTGAGGAGGTCCCCCGCCCTCAGGGTGGTTCCCGGGGCGGGGTCCGCCTCCTTCCTCAGGGTGAGGGCGTCTGCGGGGAGGACCTCGAGGCGGTCTAGGGTACGGTTTTCCCTACCGCTTTCCAAGGAGGTGGCCACCAGGGCGACCTCCAGGGTGCCGGGGGCCTGGGGGTCCAGGCAGGCCAGAAAGTCCAGGCTCTCCCCCGGGCCCAGGGGAAGGGGGTTGGGGAGGGGCGTTCCCGCCAG